>DASZPK010000137.1:0-3906 GCA_035550335.1 Chthoniobacteraceae bacterium
CCGGCGAAACGCAAGTTCCGCGTGTTTGTCGATTACGCGCACACGGAGGATTCGCTGCTGAACGTACTCAAGACCTTGCGCGAGCTTTCGCCCAACCGTCTCATCACCGTGTTCGGCTGCGGTGGCAGTCGCGACAGCACCAAGCGCCCGCTCATGGGCGCCGCGGTCGAGATGAACGCCGACTACGCCATCATTACTTCCGACAATCCCCGAAAGGAAGAGCCGGAAGCCATTATCGAGGACATCAAAAAAGGAATGCGCGGCTCGAATTACGAGGTGATCGTGGACCGCCAGCAGGCGATTTATCGGGCGGTCTCGCTCGCCGGGCCGCGCGACATCGTGCTCATCGCGGGCAAGGGGCACGAGACCTACCAGGAATTTGCAGACCGCACGATTCCCTTCGATGATGTCGCGGTTGCGAAAGCGGCCATCGAATCAACCCCGGTGGAATACGAGACATAAACGTGGACCCAACTGAAATCAGCAAAATCGCAAAATGGGCCGGTGGGCGGCTTGTGCGCGGCGGCGGCGGCGCGCAGGTCACGACCATCTGCACCGATTCGCGCGCTTTGAACGCGGGCGACCTTTTCCTTGCGTTGCGCGGGACGAATTTCGACGGGCATACGTTCGTGAACGAAGCCGCGCGCCTCGGCGCGGCGGGCGCTGTCGTCGATACGGTGCCCGACGGGTTGCCGGAAAATTTCGCGGTGATCGAGGTGGCCGAGACCCTGGCCGCGCTCCAGCAAATCGCCGCATATTACCGCCGCTCTTTGCCGATGAAATCGGTGGTCATCACCGGAAGCAACGGGAAGACCAGCACGAAGGATTTCACGGCGGCCGTCCTTGCCGGGCACTGCCAGGTGGTGAAGACCGAGGGAAACCTGAATAATCACATCGGCCTGCCGCTTACGATCCTGCGCGCAAGCGTGGAGGACCAGGTGGGCGTGTTCGAGATCGGGATGAATCACCCGGGCGAGATCGAGCCGCTCGCCCGCATCGCGCGGCCCGACGTCGGGATCATCACAAACATCGGCGTGGCGCACATCGAATTCATGGGGACCCGCGACGCCATCGCGCTCGAGAAAGGAATGTTGGCCGAGGCGGTGCCCGAGGATGGAGCGGTGGTGCTCGATGCCGACGACGAATACACGCAGGCGATCTCGCAGCGCTCAAAAGCGCGTACCGTGACTTGCGGTGTGCGCGGCGGGGACATTGTGGCGTCAAACATCCGTTATACGATAGAGGGCAACCAGTTTCATGTGAATGCGTTCGGGGACGAGTTCGACGCGCGGATCGGCCCGCCGGGCGAGCACATGGTGCGCAACGCTCTCTTCGCCATCGCAGCCGGCACGATTTTCGGCCTCACGTCCGAGCAGTGCGTGGCGGGGCTCGCGCAGGCCAACCTCACGTCGGGCCGAGTCGAGCAGAAGAACATCCGCGGCATCCAGGTGATCGACGACAGCTACAACGCCAATCCCGACTCGATGATCGCCGCGTTGCGCACGCTCGCGCTGATGCCGGCGCACGGCCAGCGCATCGCGGTGCTCGGCCGTATGGGCGAGCTTGGCCCGGAGACCTTGCGCGGCCATGCCCGCGTGGGCGAGGCGGCAGGGGAATTGAAAATCGATTGCGTGGTGGGCGTCGGCGAGGAAGCGTCGTGGACTTCGAAAAGCGCGCGTGAGCACGGCGTGCAGCATACTTTCCAGGTTCCCTCCACGAGGCAGGCTGCGGGGCTGTTGCGCGTGCTTGCGCACCCGGGCGACGTGGTGCTCGTGAAGGGGAGCCGGTCCGCGCACATGGAAAAAATTTTGGAGGGATTCGCCGCGTAATGATGTACTTCCTTTACAAGTGGATCCATGAATATTTCGGGCCGAACGCGCAGCCGCCGGAGACGCTCAAGGCCCTGAACGTGCTCCAATACATCACGTTCCGCTCGATGGGCGCGGCGATCACCGCATTCCTGCTCTGCCTGGTTTTCGGCGACCGTGTGATCCGCAAATTGATTTCGCTCAAGGTCGGCCAGCCGATCCGCACGAAGGAGGAAGTGCACAAGCTCTCCGAGTTGCACGGTGGCAAGCGCGGCACACCCACGATGGGCGGCGTGCTGCTGCTCGGCGCGGTGGTCGTTTCCACGCTCATCTGGGGACGGCCCGACATGCCGGTGGTGTGGCTCGCGCTGTTTACGATTGTTTATCTCGGCGCCATCGGGTTCATCGACGATTATCTCAAGGTCTCGAAGAAAAAATCCGACGGCCTGAGCGGCCGCCTCAAACTCGTGGCGCAGTTTGCCCTGGCGGGATTGGTGACTTGGTTTTTCCTGCGGAACCCCGCAACGGATGTGCAGGCGCGAATGATATTTGTTCCGTTTTACAAGTCGCCGCTGGTTTCGCTGGGAGGTCTCGCGGGGGCCTGCCTCGTGTTCCTGTTTTACTCCGGCATCATCGTCGGCTCGTCGAATGCGGTGAATCTTACCGACGGCCTCGACGGCCTCGCGACCGGCTGCACGATCATCGTCGCCTCCGCCTACGCGGTGCTCGCCTACTGCGCCGGCCACGAAAAAATTTCGACCTACCTGGAGATTCCGTTTTACTCGTTCAGCGGCGAGCTCACGGTGCTGTGCATGGCGCTCGTGGGAGCGGGGCTCGGGTTCCTGTGGTTCAACTGCCACCCGGCGAAAGTTTTTATGGGCGACACGGGCTCGCTCGCGATCGGCGGTTTTCTCGGCGTGGTCGCGATTTGCTGCAAGCAGGAGTTGCTGATGCTCATCGTGGGAGGCGTGTTCGTGATCGAGGCAATGTCGGTCATCCTCCAAGTGCTCAGTTTCAAGCTCACCGGCAAGCGCATTTTTGCGATGTCGCCGATCCACCATCATTTTGAACTCAAGGGCTGGAAGGAAAATACCGTGATCGTCCGCTTCTGGATCATCTCGATCATTTTCGCATTCCTCGGCCTCGCAACCCTCAAACTCAGGTGACCAATGTGGACTATAGAAATAAGAAAGTCGCGGTCCTCGGCGCTGGAGAAAGCGGCGAGGCGGCAGCGGTCCTGCTCGCGGAGGAGGGCGCAATGGTAACGCTGCTCGACACCGCCGACGAAAAAAGGCTGCGCCCGAAGATCGAGCGCTTCCGCCGGTTCAACCTTGCCGTGCAAGTGATCTCCGGCGAGGCGGCGGTGAGCGACGCGTCGCTTTACGACCGGGCGATCCTCAGCCCGGGCATCGATCCCGCCGTGCCGCTGGTGCAGAATTTTATTCGCCGACGGATCGACATGATCGGCGAGCTCGAGCTGGCCTACGAATTGTGCAAATGCCCGGTGGTCGCGATCACCGGCACGAACGGCAAGACGACCACCACGCAGCTTGTGGAACGGATGTTTAACGGCTCCGGCGTCCGCACGCTCGCCTGCGGGAACATCAGCCCGGCGTTCGCCGCCGTGGTGCGGCGGAGCGGCGAACTCGACCTCATGACCATCGAGGTGAGCTCGTTTCAGCTCGAGGGCATCCGCACTTTCCGCCCGCGCATCGCCGTGTGGTTGAACCTCTCCCCGAACCATCTCGACCGCTACCGTTCGATGGAGGAATACCGCGACGCGAAGCTCCGCATTTTTGAAAACCAGACGGAGGAGGATTTCGCCGTCGTGAACCTGCGCGACAACCTGCCGCCGCTCAAGGCGCGCAAGATTACCTTCAGCGCGTACAAACCGGGCGGCGATTACGAACTGCGCGATGGTGTGATTCATTACCATGGAGCGCCGGTGCTCGCGATGGCAGACACGAAGCTCCGCGGCATGCACAACGCCGAAAATCTCATGGCAGCGCTCGCAGTGGGGCATGCGCACGGGGTCGCGCACGAGAAACTCGTCGCACCGCTGCGCGATTACACCGCTCCGGCGCACCGCTGCGAATTC
>DASZPK010000138.1:0-13389 GCA_035550335.1 Chthoniobacteraceae bacterium
ATGATCAATTTGTATGGAATTCTCTCCACGATCGACGCCCGCCTGATTAACGGGCGCACCTTCAATTTCGGCTTCGAAAACCTGAAGGTCATCGAGATCGCCCAGCTCATCCAACAAGAGCTCGCTGACCTGAAGGTGGAGATTAAAGTGACCGATACCCTGGACAATCGGGATTATCACATTTCTTCGAAAAAAATACTGGATACGCTTGATTACAAGCCGGTTAGCTCGATCTTGAAAGAGGTTGGTTATCTCCGAAAGGCCATCGATGGCGGCCAATACGCGGACATCGACGCTGCCGAGCATTACAACATGAAATTCATGAAAACCGGCCGCAACGCCGGCTGCTATCAGTTCCTCTCCCGGTAAAATGTCGCACAAGAAAGTCATCGCCTTCGATGCGGCCCCGGCCGTGTTCGCGAAGCTCAAGCACAAGGGCAAAAAGATTGTCCAGTGCCACGGGACTTTCGACCTGCTGCACCCCGGGCACATTTACCATTTGGAGGAGGCGCGGGCGTTGGGCGATGCGCTAGTGGTCACGGTCACGGACGAGCGGCACGTGAACAAAGGCCCGGGCCGCCCGTTTTTCAACGACCAATTGCGCGCCAAGAGCCTGGCGGCGCTCACCTGCGTCGATTACGTGGTGCTCGTGCCGCATACGGCGGCGATCGAGGCGATCGATTGCGTGAAGCCCGACATCTATTGCAAAGGCACCGAATACGCGAATCCCGACAATGACGTCACCGGCAACATCGGCGACGACATTGCCGCCGTGAAACGCCACGGGGGCGATGTGCGCTACATCGGTTCGGTCGTTTTCAGTTCCACGAAGCTGATCAACAACGCCTTCGAAAATCTCGCCGCACCGGTGAAGAATTTCTGCCGCAACCTGGCGAAGACCTGCACCCCTGACGCCTTCCGTGACGCCGTGGAAAGCCTCGCGGGCTTGAAGGTCCTCCTCATCGGCGACATCATTTTCGACCGGTATTCGAACGTCAAGATGCAGGGGCTCACCTCGAAGAACCGCATCCTTTCCGTCCGTTACCTGAACGAGGAAACCCAAAGCGGCGGCGCGCTGGCGATCTACCGGCACCTCAAGCAATTCTGCCAAAGCGTGAAATTCATCAGCCTCGTTGGCAGGGAGCCGTGGGTGGACGACGTGCTCCGCTCGGAGGTCAAGCGCGGCGAGGATTGGATCGTGCGCGACAAGGATTTCACGACCATCGTAAAACAGCGCTTCAATGAGCCGCTCATCACCGGCAAGGAATTGATGAAGCTTTTCGCCGTCAATTACATGGGCGACACCGCCCCCTCCGCGGCCACGCAGGCCGCAATAAAAAAACGCCTCGCCGCCAGCATCGCGGATTTCGACGTCGTGATCGTCGCCGATTTCGGGCACGGCCTGCTGCAACTCGAGCACCGTCTCATGGTCCAGGAAATGGCGCGTTTCATGAGCCTGAATTGCCAGACGAACAGCAACAACCACGGCTTCAATATCATCTCGAAGCAATACAAGCGCGCCGATTGCTTTTCGCTCGACGAGCAGGAACTCCTGCTCGCCTGCGCCCGCCGCCCCATCGAATACATGAAAGAGCTGGAGAAACTGCGGAAAAGTTTCGGCGCGAGCTATGCGTGGCTCACGCGCGGCGCTGTGGAGACCATCGGCCTGCGCGTGAAGGAAAAGCCGAGCCTCTGCCTCCCGCTGGAGGTGAATGTGGTCGATACCGTCGGAGCCGGCGACGCCTTTTTCTCCGTGGTTTCGCTCGCGGCCGCAAAAAAGCTCCCGATCAACCTCGTGACCTTCATGGGCCAGCTCGCCGGCGGGCAGGCCGTGAAAATCATCGGCAACCAGCAGCCCATTTCCAAAGCGACCTTGCTAAAGAGCGGCATGTCGCTGTTAAATTTCTAGCCGATGTCCATTACGCAGCACAGACCCGAAGAGCTTCGCAAGATTGCCTCCGCGATCCGCGGTAGGCTCGTCGAGATGTCGCACAAGGCAGGCACTCCGCACCTCGGCTCGGCGCTTTCGTGCGCGGACATTCTGGTCGCGGCGTACTGGAACATCCTCAAGATTGATCCGACGAAGCCTGGCGACGAACTGCGCGACCGCTTCATTTTGAGCAAAGGGCATGCGGCCACCGTCCTCTACGCCGTGCTCGCCGAGCGCGGATTTTTCCCGAAGACGCTCCTCGATAGTTTCGCGCAGGAAGGCAGCCCGCTCGCCGAGCAGCCCGCGCCGAATTGCGCGCCGGGCGTGGAATTGGCCACCGGCTCGCTCGGCCACGGCCTGCCGGTTGGCATCGGCATGGCGCTCGCCGCGCGCATCCGCAATCTGGATTACCGCGTGATCGTCGCGATGAGCGATGGCGAATGCAACGAAGGCTCCGTGTGGGAGGGCGCGATGTTTGCCGCCGCACAGGCGCTGGGCAAACTCACCGTGATCATCGATTACAACAAATGGCAGGCCACAGGCCGCAGCAACGAGGTAATGGCGCTCCCGTCGCTGCGGGAAAAATGGGCGGCATTCGGCTGGAAAGCGCTGGAGATCGACGGCCACGACATTCAAGCCATCACCGAAGCGTTGGCGCAGACAGGCGCGGAAGACCGCCCGCTCGCCATCATCGCAAACACCGTGAAGGGCAGGGGGGTCTCCTTCATGGAGGACGACAACAACTGGCACTACCGCATCCCCACCGACAAGGAAGTGGTCGCCGCACGAAAGGAGCTTGGGCTCGAATGAGAAACGCATTCGCCAAGGAAATCACGGAGCTCGCGCAAAAGGATGAGCGCATCGTCCTCCTTTCCGCCGACATCGGCAACCGCCTGTTCGACGACTTCAAGGCGAAATGCCCGAACCGCTTCTACAACTGCGGCGTAGCCGAGGCGAACATGATCGGCGTCGCCGCCGGCCTGGCCCTCTCCGGCCTGCGCCCGGTTTGTTATACAATCACTAACTTTGTTACTTATCGCTGCATGGAGCAAATCCGCGTGGACCTTTGCTACCACGACCAGCCTGTCATCGTCGTCGGCACCGGCTCCGGCCTCTCCTATGCCTCTCTCGGCGGCACGCATCAATCGTGCGAGGAGATGGGAATGCTCCGCCTCCTGCCCTGCCTCGCGGTGGTTGCGCCCGCCGATTCCAACGAAGTCCGCGCGGGCCTTCGCGCCGCGTTGCGCCAGAAGGGCCCCGTTTACATGCGCATCGGCAAAAAGGGGGAGCCCAATGTCCATAGCGGGATTCCGGAATTCACCATCGGCAGGGCGATCGATGTGCGCCCGGGAACGGATGCCTGTATCCTGAGCGCCGGAACGATGCTTCCCGTCGCTGTGGAAGCTGCGGAGCTTCTCGACTCGCGTGGTTGTTCAACACGCGTTGTCAGCTTCCACACGATCAAGCCGCTCGACGAAGCGCTGCTCTCGGAAGTCTTTTCAAAATACAAGGTGAT
The DNA here is from genome assembly GCA_035550335.1 of Chthoniobacteraceae bacterium. Classification (GTDB taxonomy): domain Bacteria; phylum Verrucomicrobiota; class Verrucomicrobiia; order Chthoniobacterales; family Chthoniobacteraceae; genus DASZPK01. Next base: position 3,447 of record DASZPK010000138.1, read on the forward strand.
CGCCACGGTCGAGGAGCACAGCGTTCTCGGCGGTCTCGGGGGTGCTGTGGCCGAATGGCTCTCCGACCAAAAAGCGCCGCACGCGCAACTTCGCCGCTTCGGCACGCCCGACCATTTCATTCACGAGACGTGCGAGCAGGATTCCGCCCGCAAGCTCTCCGGCCTCACCGCGGAAAACATCGCCTCCACCGTCGCCAGCTTATGCCATTAGTCGATTTCGTTTCCCTCGTTCACAAATCCACCAAGCGCGATTACCTCGCGCGCGTCACCGAATTTCCGAAAGCCGAGGCCGCGAAGCGCGCAAAGGAGTGGGGCTACGATTATTGGGACGGCGACCGCAAGACCGGTTACGGCGGCATGAAATACGACGGCCGCTGGGCGAAAGTCGCGAAGGCGATGGCCGATCACTACGGCATCAAGCCCGGCGACAAGATTCTCGACATCGGCTGTGGCAAGGGATTTCTCCTCTACGATTTCACGCAGGTCGTCCCCGGTGTGGAAGTCCACGGCATCGATATTTCCGACTATGCCATCGAGCACGCGAAACCCGAGGTAAAATCCGCGATCCAAAAAGGGAGCGCGAGCAAGCTGCCGTTCGCCGATCACTCGTTCGATTTGATCGTCACGATCACTACGTTGCACAACCTTTATACGTACGACCTTTTCGATGCGCTGAAGGAAATCGAGCGCGTCGGTAAAAAGAACAAATACGTTTGCGTCGAGTCATACCGCAACGAGGAGGAAAAGGTGAATCTGCTCTACTGGCAACTCACCTGCGAAGGATTTTACACGCCGCAGGAATGGGACTGGTGGTACAAGCTGACCGGCTACACCGGCGATTTCAGCTACATTTATTTTGAATGAAAACCCAGGCCGCCATTCTCGTGGAGCAGCACAAGCCGCTCGTCATCGACGAGGTGGAAGTCCCCGCCCCCGGCACGGGCCAGGTGCTCGTCCAACTCAAGACCAGCCGCATCTGCGGTTCGCAGATCGGCGAGATCGACGGCGTGAAAGGCCCCGACCGTTTTCTTCCGCACCTGCTCGGCCACGAGGGTGGGGGAACGGTGCTGGAGGTCGGCCCCGAGGTGACGAAGGTGAAAGCAGGCGATGACGTTGTTTTACATTGGCGTCCCGGCGCCGGCCTGCAAATCCGCCCGGCGCTCTACAAGTGGGGCAGCCAGACCGCGAACTCGGGCTGGGTGACCACGTTCAACCAATTTTCCATCGTCGCCGAAAACCGCCTCACGTCCGTTCCGAAAAATTTCGACCCCGAAATCTCCGCGCTGCTCGCCGATACGCTGACCACCGGCTTCGGCATCATCAGCAACGACGCGAAGGTGAAAATCGGCGAGAGCGTCGTCCTTTTCGGTTGCGGCGGCATCGGCCTTGGCGCGGTGCTCGGCGCGAAACTCGCCGGCGCGCATCCCATCATTGCCGTGGATCTCTTTGACCATAAACTCGCGAAAGCCCGCGAATTCGGCGCGACGCACACGATCAATGCGAAGACGACCAACGCCGCCGACGCCATCCGCGAGATCGTCGGCAAATCCGGCGCGGACGTGGTGATCGACGGCACGGGCCAGCCGAAGATCATCGAGACCTGCTACCAGCTCACGCAGAACAAGGGCCGCTGCGTCCTCTTCGGCGTGATGCCGCACGACAAGACGGTGACGCTCCACACGCTCCCGCTTCATTTCGGAAAAATCATCACCGGCTCCGAGGGCGGCGGCAGCCAGCCCGCCATCGACATCCCGCGCCAGGTGCGGATGATGCAGGATGGCATTTTCAATCCGAAGGGCTTCATTTCCCACCGCGTGAAACTGGCGGAGATCAACGAGACCATCGCCAAAATGCGTTCCGGCGAAGTCATCCACGCCATCATTCATTTCGATTAGCATTGCAGGAACCGACCGCATGCGTATAGGCCTCGACTTCGACAACACGATAGTCTCCTACGACGAATTGTTCCGCCGCGTGGCGGTTGAGCAAGGGGTGGTGCCTGAAAGCATTCCCGCTTCCAAGACCGAGGTGCGAAATTATCTTCGCAAAATCGGGAAGGAAGATGTGTGGACGGCGATGCAGGGCGTGGTTTACGGCAAGCGCATGAGCGAGGCTGCGGCATTTCCCGGCGTGCTCGATTTCATCCGCGCATGCCACGCCGCCGGCGTTCCGCTTTTCATCGCGAGCCATCGCACAAAATTTCCGATTGTCGGCGAGCAATTTGACCTCCACGCCGCCGCGCGCGAATGGCTGCGCTTGCAAGGCATCCCGGATTTTATTCCCGGCGACCGCATCCATTTCGAGCTGACGAAGGACGCCAAGCTGGACCGCATCAAAGCGCACGACCCGACGCATTTCATCGACGACCTGCCGGAATTCCTCTCGATGCCGGGCTTCCCGCCCGCCGCGCAGCGCATCCTTTTCGACCCGCTGAAAACGGCTGTCGCGGACGAAGGGGTGGTCCCAATGGACTCCTGGGCTGCGATTCAAATGCATTTCGGGTTATGAGCGACACGGATCCACAGATGCGCGCGGCCATCCAGCGCGGCGGTTTGTTCGAGGAACTCACGCTCGACCCCCTCTCCAACACCGGCAACAACCGCGTTTACCGGATGGAAACGGTCGGGGGGACATTTCTTGTTAAACAATATTTTCAGCACCCCGACGACCCTCGCGACCGCTTTGCCGCCGAGCGCGCATTTTATTCCTGCCTGTGGGCCGCCGGCATTCGCAGGATACCGGGGCCTGTCCAGTGGTTGGTCGAGGAACGCCTCGGGATTTTTGAATTTCTTCCCGGGGAAAAACCAACCGCTGCCGATGCTTCGATGGTCGCGCAAGCCATCGATTTTTTCCGCGAGATGAATGGCGCGAGGGGCACCGGACTCGCCACGGCCCTGCCGTCCGCCTCGGAAGCGTGTTTCAGCCTGGCCGGGCATCTCGAGTGCGTCGGGCGGCGTGTTATGCGGTTGTCCGGCATCGCGCCCGAAACGGAAATCGACCGCAAGGCCGTCGAGTTTGTCTCCAGCAAAATCAACCCGGCTTGGAAGCGTTTGGAGAGTTCCATCGTGGCGGGTGTGGGCGCCGGTGCGCTCGACTCGAAACTTCCGCAGGAGGCCCGCTGCATTTCACCATCCGATTTCGGGTTTCACAATTCGATGCGACAGAGCGACGGCCATCTCCGTTTCTTCGATTTCGAATACGCCGGCTGGGACGACCCCGCGAAGACGGTCTGCGATTTCTTTTGCCAGCCGGCCGTGCCGGTCGACCGCGCCCACCTGGGCGAATTTCTCGGCATGGTCGCGCAGATTTTCCCCGCCTCGGGTGTCGAGGAGCGCGTCAAATCCCTACTGCCGCTTTACCAGCTCAAATGGTGCTGCATCATCCTGAACGAATTTCTCTCGCCCTCCGCCGCGCGGCGCCGTTTCTCCTCCGGCGGTGTGGACCAGAACGAACGCAAGGCGGCACAACTCGCCCGCGCCGAAAAACTCTGCGCCAGCATCCAATGAAAGGGTTTGTTTTATCCGTCGCGGTGTTTGTGGTCTACGTTCTCCTGACGGCGTTGGTCTCGCACCTGGCGCGGCCCGACCGGCATGCCAGAATTTTCCTACCCGGGATTGCGCTCGCGATCGGGGCGTATTTCGCGTGCTACTTTTTGCTTCCGTCCGGCTTGGGGTTCCTTCCGGAATCATGGCTTGCGACTTACACCTGGCTCGATTTGCTGCTTGGCGCGTTCATCCTCGTTTTAAACATTCACAATTACATCGACTGGTTTTTCGGGTTTAACGGCGGCTTCTCCACCTCGTTGATCCTGCTGATTCACCGTGCCGGCGCCAACGGACTTCGCGCTTCGGATTTGATTGCCAAATACCATGGGCGCGATGGCATGGACAAAATCTACGGCTGGCGATTGCCGCGCCTCGAGGAAACGGGCTATATCGCCATCGACAAGCAAACCGGCCTTTGCACGCTGACCGCGAATGGCAGGCGCGCCGCCATGATTACGCGGATGATCAAAAGGATGTTGAACCTGGGGGCGGGAGGCTAGGCATGGGGACCGCTGTGATCGCTTCGTTTTCCGTGACAGCGCTTTGGATCGCCGCGCATCTCGTTGCCATGCACATGCGCCCGGCGAAAGGCCGGATGGGAGCGATGTTCAAGGCATGGCTGCTGAGCCTTCCTGTTTTGGTAATTGTGCTACTTTTGTTAAACAACATCGAGGTGTTCCGGGTTGCGCTGAACGGTCACGAGAGCGGCTTGCTCTCATGGTTCCTCGCTGCGGTGCTGCACCTGCTCCTGTTTTTTCTCTTCGTGGAATGCTTTTACCATGTCGAGCGCTCCGTCACGCTGCGCCTGCTTGTCGAAATTCAAATCGCGGGTCATCCTTCCATCGAGACGATCATGAAAGACTATTCCGTGGACGACATGATACTGCGGCGGATTGAAGCAATGGAACGAAGCGGCTTCATCACCAAAAGCGGGGAGGGCTGGGTGCTCCTGCCAAAAGGCGCGGCTTACGCAAAAATCATGGGCCTCTCCTGCTGGATTTTTCAGTCCAAAACGCAAGACGAACGAATGTAACCGGCAATGGAAGCGCACACCTGCTCCTGCTGCGGCTCACGCGAAATCCGCCCGCTGTTGGATTTTGGCCTCCAGCCTGTTTGCAACCGCTTCCTGCACACGCCCGATGAATCGGAAGCGCTGTTTCCGGTCGGGATTTCGCTTTGCGAGCAATGCGGGTTGATCTTCCTCACGCGGAATATTCCCGTCGAGGAACTGCGCCCGCGCTTCGACTGGATTTCTTACAAGGAAGCCGAAGCCCACCTCGATGACGTGGTCGCGCATATCATCGCCGCAAGCGCCGCGGCGACTGGCAACACGGCGTTCGGAATTTCGGGACATGATGTTTCAACGCTCGACCGGCTGGCGCGCAAAACTTTTGGAAGAGTTGGCAGCCTTGACCTTGGCGCCGGGATCGAAACCATCCAATCCCTGATCCGGCCGGAATGGGCTGACTCATGGTTGCAAACGCACGCGCCGGTCGATTTCATAATGGCGCGCTACATTCTTGAGCACGCACACGACGTTGGGGCGTTTCTTTCGGCCATGCGCCGGCTGGTAAAACCCGGCGGGCTTGTCGCATTTGAAGTGCCCGACTTTTCCGTGGCGCTGGCGAATTGCGATTACAGCAACATCTGGGAGGAGCATACGTTTTACTTCACGCCAACCACGTTGCGCTCGATGCTCGGGCATCACGGTTTTGCGGTCCGGGAGATTCTCTCCTATCCGTACCCGCTCGAAAATTCGCTCATCGCGATTTGCCAGCCATCGGGCGCGACCGCCTCGAATCCGCCCGCCGGTCACGAAATCGCAGTGGCAAAAAACTACGCGGAACAATTTCCATTGCGGCGCGAACAGACCCGCGCGGCGTTGGAACGGCTTTCGCAGTCCGGCAAAATCGCCGTCTTCGGCGCGGGGCATCTCGCGATGAAATTCATCAATTTCCTCGGCCTCGCCAAATCCATCGCGTTCGTGGCGGACGATCACCCGAAAAAGCGCGGCCTTTACATGCCCGGCTCGCATCTGCCGATCAAGCCTTCCGCCGCGCTCGCGGAGGAGGGGATTCGGTGGTGCCTGCTCAGCCTAAACCCCGAGAGCGAGGAGCGCGTGTTAAAAAACCTGAAACACGTGTTTGAAAATGGCGGCATAAAGATTTACTCCATATTCCAGGCAAGCCCGAAAAGGCTCCCGCTCGACCCATGAAAACTGACGCGTTCAAGGAATTGCAGCCCGGTGTTTATGCGGCGACCGACGTCGTGGTGAAGGTCGACCGCGAGCAAATCCGCTGGCTCGTGGAGACCGCCGACAGCCTTTCCCGCAAGCGCGCACGGCTTTGCGCCCAGCGCAGCAACGACACCGCCATTCACGAAATGCTGATCGCGCTGGGCCGCGAGACTTATGTGCGCCCGCACATGCATACGAAAAAGACGGAGTCCTTTCACGTCGTCGAGGGGCTTTGCGATGTGGTTCTTTTCGACAGCGACGGCGGCATCCGCGAGGTGATTTCCCTCGGCGATTTCAAATCGGGGCGCGTCTTTTTTTACCGCATCGCCGATCCGATTTTCCACACCCTCGTCATCCGCTCGCCGGTGTTTGTGATTCACGAGACCACGAACGGCCCGTTCGATCCCGCGGACACCATCACCGCGGCATGGGCGCCGGAGGAATCGAACGCCCCGGCGGCGAAGGCCTACATGGAGGAATTGTCGCGGCGCGTGGATGAATTTCTCACGCCCCGGGGCGCGGCCCGTTGACTTTGCTTTATTCACTGGCGGGAACCTGATACACACACCTCCTTGAAGAAGACCAAACACCCCCACTCGCTCATCGTCGGCGGCTCCAAAGGCCTCGGCCACTGCCTGGCTGTGGGCTTCCTAAGCAAGGGGCATCGAGTTTCCGTCATCAGCCGCACGTCCCCTGCCAGGGGGGTGCGGCATCTCAAGGCCGATATTGGCGACATGGAGCAATTGTCCCCGCTCCTGTGCGAAATCGTCGCGCGCAAGGAGCCGCTTCATAACCTCGTTTTTGTGCAGCGCCACCGGGGGGGAGGCGACGCGTGGGACGGCGAAATCGAGACGAGCCTCACGGCAACCAAAGCCATCATCGAGGCGCTCATCCCCAAGCTCGTCCGCGGCGCTTCGATTGTGATCGTCACATCCGTCGCGGATAGCTTCATCGCCGACGAGCAACCGGTGGGCTATCACGTCGCCAAGGCCGGCCTCGCCCACATGGCGCGCTATTACGCGGTCACGCTCGGCGCGAGGGGAATCCGGTGCAATTGCGTTTCGCCCAGCGTCTTCATCAAGGACCGGACAAAAGCTTTTCACAAAAACCCGGCGAGCGTCCATTTTCATGAAAAAGTCGTCCCTCTCGGCAGGGCGGCCCGCGCGGAGGAGGTTTGCAACGTCATCGCCTTCCTGTGCAGCGATGAGGCGAGCTACGTGACAGGGCAAAATATCGCTGTTGACGGCGGCCTGTCCGCGCAAGCACATTTGTCGCTCGCCGAAAAAACCCTCCCGCCTGTCAAATAATCACACCGCCACTTTGAGCTCCTCTTACTTTCATCGAGACAACTGCCGCCTCTGCGGCTCCCGCAACGTCGAACTGGTCATCCCGTTCAAGCCATCGGCCATTGCCGACGATTACGTCCACGCCGACCGCCTGAATGAAAAGCAGGAGGCCTACCCGATGGACTTGTATCTCTGCAACGACTGCAAGCACACGCAGCTTCTCGACGTCGTCAACCCGGCGCTCCTCTTCCGCAATTACACGTACGTTACCTCCGTTTCGCTCGGCCTCATCGATCATTTCCGCAAGGTCTCGGAAAAACTGATCTCGCGCTTCTCGCCCGGCCCGCAATCGCTCGTGGTCGAGATTGGAAGCAACGACGGCACGCTGCTCCGCTTCTTCAAGGAGAAGGGGGTGAAGGTCCTCGGCATCGATCCCGCCACCGAGATCGCCCGCAAGACCACGGAATCGGGCATTGAGACCATCCCCGATTTCTTCACTTCGAAAATCGCAACGGAAATCCTCAAGACCCACGGCCACGCCTCGATCTTCATTGCAAACAATGTTTTCGCCCACGCCGACAACCTCGGCGACATCACCGACGGCATCCGCATGCTGCTCGCGCCGGACGGCGTTTTTGTTTTCGAGGTTTCCTACATGGTCGACATCGTCGACAAGATGATTTGGGACACGATTTTTCACGAGCACCTCTGCTTCCACGCGATCCATCCCTTTGTGAATTTTTTCCGCTTGCACGGCATGGAGCTTTTCGACGTCGAGCGCATCCCGACGAAGGGCGGCTCCATCCGCGGCTACGCGCAACTTGCCGGCGGCCCGCGCAAGGTCGAGCCGATCGTCGGCGAACTCCTCGCGCTTGAGGATAAAATCGCCTTCGGTAAACCCGAAACCTTCCGCGCGTACGGCGACCGCATCAACGCCACCAAAACCGCGCTCCTCGATCTCCTCGCCAAACTCCGCTCGCAAGGAAAGACCGTCGCCGGCTACGGCGCCTCGGCCACGGTCACCACGCTGCTCCATCATTTTGAATTGGGAGGCAAGCTCGATTTCATCGTCGATGACAACCCTGTTAAACAAGGCACCTACAGCCCCGGCCAGCACATCCCGGTGCTGCCCCCTTCCGCGCTCGCGGAGCGCAAGCCGGATTATGTCGTCATCCTCGCGTGGATTTACGCCGAGCCGATTATGAAAAAGAACCAGGCGTATATCGACCAGGGCGGGCACTTCATCATTCCCAATCCCGAGGTGAAGGTCATCTGATCCGCAGGCCGGCCGAAGACTCCCCATGAAAGCCCCCTCCGAGATCATGCACAAACAGGCCGGGCCCGACACGGTCGTTCGCATCGATATTCTCGAGGGGGTGCGCGGCTTGCTGGCCTCGTGGGTGATGATCGGCCACTTTATTTATTTCCTGGCAATGCCGAATATCATGATGGGCCAGGGTTACCCGCAATGGTTGATTCAACTGGCATTGACCATTAGGGATGGGGTCGCCCCGGTGGCCATTTTCATGATCATCAGCGGTTTCGTGATCAGCCATCTGATCGTCTCGCGCAAAGAACCCTACAAGGCCTATATCACGCGGCGTTTTCTGCGCCTTTTCCCAGCGTTCGCTTGCTGCTTGTTGCTCGGGGTGCTCATCTCGCCGCTGCAATCAGCGTTGGTGGAGTTGCCGTGGAGCATGGAACCGTGGGTGCATCACCAGGCGGATCTCGGACAGATTCACCGCGATTACGCGATCCAAAACATCATCGCCCACCTGACCCTGATGCATGGCTTCATTCCGAAATCGTGGTGGCCCGATGCCACGGGCGCCTTTATCGGCGTTGGCTGGAGCATCGCGACGGAATGGCAATTTTACCTGGTCGCGCCGCTGCTGATTTGGGGCGGGAGAACCTTGCAGGGCCTCACTGTCATCGCGCTGGTGATGCTTTTCCTGAGCCCGCTGCTTCCGTTTACCGGGTATTTCGAGGAGGAATTCACCAACGAAAGCCACTCCCTGTTGATTTTTCACATCCAGTATTTTTTCATTGGGGGAGTATGCTACCAGCTCTGGCGAATGTGGCGTGAATACCTGGCAGGCTCCAACAAACCGCGCCCGCAGGGAATTATCCTTTGCGGATCCATCATTGCATTATTTGCGCTGGCCATCACTCTTCCGAGCGGAATACCCAATGCAATCCCGCTGCAGAATGGGATGCAAAGCCCGGTCATATTGGTTCCGAATTTGACGGTCCCGGTATGGATATTCGTTTTTGCGTGCCTCTGCCAGATTGCGGCGAAGCCGGATGGTATCGAAGCCCGCATCGTGCAGGCAGTCGGCTGTTCCGAGCCGGCGCAATTCATCGGCCGGATTTCTTACTCGATCTACCTCGTGCACTGGCCGATCGCGATCATTTTGCTCAAGTTCATCAAGAGCTTCCCCACGTCGTCGGCTTTTAGTCTCTGGACCACGTTTATTGTCGTTGCCTCGCTGGTCACCATCGGCGTCTCAACGGTGCTCTACTATTTTGTCGAGGCCCCTGCCATTCGCTGGGGCAAGAAATTGTTCAAGGAAGACAAACCCGCGCCGGACGTAGTCGGCCCGGTCAGTTCGCGGCGGGGGACTTGACCGGCTTTTTTTCGCGGCCGAGGCGAAGGTCGATGAAAAGCACGCCAAGCGCCTTGAATACCGCGATGAGATTTTTCGGGCGCATCGCGTAGGAAAAAATGCCGTCGTAAGTCGCGCTCGTGTACGGCACCTCCACGTAGGTGTGCCCCTGGCGCAACAACTTCACGAGCGCCTCCGCCTGGTAGGCGAAGCTGTTCGTCTTGATGTCCACCTCGCGGATGAGCTCCGTGCGGTGGATCACGGTGCCGT
>DASZPK010000139.1:0-5621 GCA_035550335.1 Chthoniobacteraceae bacterium
CGATTTCGTGGCCGGCGGCGAGTTCCTGCTTTACGATGTCGGGATGCGAGAGGGCGTTTTCGCCCGTGACGAAGAAGGTCGCCTTCGCGTTGCGGTCCGCGAGGATTTTGAGCACCTGCGGGGTGAGCATGGAGGAGGGGCCGTCGTCAAAAGTGATGGCGAGGTAAGGCTCGGTGATCGGCACGGAATCGTACGAGACCTGTTCAGGCGCGCGAGTCCCGCCCAATGCAAAGCCTTGCATGGACACCACGAGTAAAACTGCGAGGAATCGGATATTAGTTTTCATTGTTCAAAGTGTAGACGGCGAAACATCGAAATATCGTGAAATTCTTTTAATAAACATATTTTTCAGGCTTCCCCCCCGGCAGCCCACGCCCGCGGCATATAGCGCCGACCTGGCGGGCTTGCAAATCGAAAGTTGCGCCAAAGGAGGAAACGCAAGACGTTTATGGAGCGCCCAGCGTTTAAAAGAGAGAATTGACTTGATAGGCGGCGATAGTGGAGTAGACTGGCGTCGTCATGCCCGAGCAAAGCGATCATGATGAAACTCCGGCCGGGGAGCAGCAGCCAAAAATCTGGGTGGTGTGCTGCGTGTGCAACAAAGTGCTACAAGTGGGGAACATCCCCGGCGACAAACGCACCAGCCACGGGCTTTGCGAGGAGTGCTCGAAAAAGGCGATGGGGACTCTTTAGGTTTTCTGTTTCGCGGATATCAGGGGGCGCGTTTGTGAAAACAAACTGGCGCGGGGCAAACGCCCGTGCTGCGCGCTAAATCCGCGCATCACACCAGCTTGCAGCGCAACCACAGTGCCAACGGTTGGCGGGCGATTGAGGGCAATCGCCCCTACTGTCGCTGGCAACGATGAGTCCTGATTCGTGAACTCAGTCTTAAGGCGCCTACACACAGTGGGACATCACCCGGTTTTTGTTTCCGGCTCAGTCGCAGGAGGTTGCGTAGGCGCAAGAATCCACGCTGGGATAATATTATTGACGGCAAAATCCGCGCCGTGTAATCCAGTGCCCGACCCAAGGACTCCTTGCAGCATTCCCCGCATTTTATAGCTGTGTGAACCCCCCCTTAGCAATACGAGATCACTTTAAGCCGATTCGAGGAGCCTCCGGGTTATGATTCCTTTCTTTTTGTTTTTCATCACAGCGGCCTGCATCTGCTCGCTCACTTACAGCTGGGGCGGGCATGCCCTCATCATGAGCGGGGTGCAAAAGCTGGGCTACGTGGCGGCCGCCACGATGTTTCTCGCCGCCTATATCAGCGCCTTCTCGCTTTGGGCGGGGCGAATCATTGCCGGGACCGCGCTCGTGCTGGTTGCCGGATATTGCCTGAGCGAAAACATCGGCTTGGGAGCGAGGCAGCTCACCCCCGTGGTGTTGCTGGACTTCCTGATGCTGGCCGCCGCGCTCGCCTACGTGCTCGGCAGCTTCCGGGTGAAGGTCCAAACCCCGCTCTATCCCCGGCACGCCTCGAAGGTGGGCAAGGGGATTGCGTGGCTGTTTGTGGTCGTGCCGCTGCTCGGCTTTTGCTGGTGGGCCTTTGTGCACGACGCCGCGCACGATCGCTACGTGACCGTCCCTGCAAGCTGGGAGGAGGCCAATCTTACCCAGGTCACCTCCGGCCGGCACCAGCTCAAATTCACCGCGCAGGATTCCTCCCTCAGCGTGACGGTTGCCTCCGACGAATTGTTCGACCAGCTCCAGGCCGACCCGAAGAAGCAGGTGGATGTCGTCATCCGGGAAACCTTCAAGCACGGCACGATGGTCGCATGGAGCGTGGAATCCATCGCCGGCTCGCAGACATTCGCCCTGCTGGACAAGCAGCCGCAGATGCTGAAGCAATAGGGGCGCCTATCCAGTGCAGGCTTGCAAGCTACAATCGCATTGACGACGGCGCGCGCGATGTGTTCATAATCGGCTCCCATGAGGGAATCACAGGGAGAAGGGAAATCCGAGGCCGACATCATGCTGGCAAAGAGCTATGCGCTGCTCGAGGAAGCCGCAGCGGAGCGCGAGGAAGTGCTGCGACACAAATGGTTCGAGAGCGAGAAGGCGGGCCACGAGGTCAGTTTTGAAAAAGCGCTCGCCGACTGGCTCGTCCACCACCGCGCTTCGTGGCGGGAGAAGTGGCGCGCGAAAATGCAGCAGAAATAGCGCGCGCGCGGAGCGCCGCCATTTGTAAAACATGCGTTTGGCTTGCAGCCGCGCCGTTTCTATTTGGCCGGGCGCAGGGCGCTTTTTTTGGCTGCTTCCTCCGCCACCTTTTCGCGCAGATCGAGAGGCACGGCCGGCTCGCATTGGTCGGCGGCTGGCTCGTATCCGTCGCCCGATTTTTGCAGCAGGTAGATCATTTTTTTCCCGGCAAGCCCGGTGATGTATGAAGACGCGCCCCGCGGGGTGTGATAAAGCAGGATCGTCGCATGCCGTTTGCCTTTCCAGCCATCCGGCGGGAAGACTTCCGAAATATCGAGATCGATCCTCACGGGGTCATCGAGGTCGCCGAGTTTCGGCGTGAAATTGAGCGGCTTGCCGTCGCGAATCCATGTCATGTGCGTCGCCACGGCGGTGAATATGAAGTCAGCCGCCTTCACCTTGGCTTCGAGGGGAGCGGGATCGGCAGGTTCGCCTGCGTGCAGGCCGGTTGCAAACAGAAGGATGATCGCCAGGCCGGCTTGTGGAAGGATTTTTGATGGCATCCCTTATTTCCCGCCCTCGATTTTTTGCAGCAGCTCCCTGTTTTCCTGCGGGGGCGGCGGCGGCTGGCTGCGCCAGCGTACGGCGAACCACACCGCGGCTGCAAACACCGCGACGGCGAGCGCGCAGGCGATCATTCGCTGGCGGGAAATTCCCGCGCTCATCGTGGCAGGCGCGCCCATTTTACTCGGAGAGGGTGTCGATGCGCTCCGCGAGGTCGAAGTCGCGCTCCGTGAGGCCGCCCTTGCTGTGCGTGGAAAGCACGAGCCGCACCTTGTTGTAGCGGAGGTCGATGTCGGGATGGTGCTCCTCCTCCTCGGCGATCTCCGCCACCGCGTTGATGAAATCGATTGCCTGCGTGAAATCGTCGAACTCGAATGTCCGTTCGATCTGCTTTTTTTCGTGGTCCCATTCCGGGACGCGTTTCAATTCCTGCTTGATCCCGGCGCTGTCAAGAAGCTCGCTCATAAAAAGAAAGGGGTTCGGTTCACGGGAAAATGAACCATCGGGAGGCAATATCAAATGTTAAATTTCAGATTTTAAATTGAAAACGCACACCCTCTCGTGCCCGGCCGTCCTCTCGCCTCTCGTTCCCAGGCTCCAGCCTGGGAACGCACTTGTCTTTGAAGCTCCAGCTTCCCTTGAGCGCTTCCGTGGCAAGCCAATTTGAAATCTGCAATCTGCAATTTGAAATTCCCTTGGAATCCCCACCAAATCGGTCTTGATTTAATTCGGTTGCCATGGCAGGCTGTTTGGCCAACCATAAATTCCCATGGGCAAAATCTACAATAACATCGTCGAAACCGTCGGGCGCACCCCGCTCGTCAAGCTCAACAAAATCCCCGCCTCCCTCGGCGTCGATCCCTCCACCACCATCGCGCTCAAGTGCGAATTCTTCAATCCCCTTGGCAGCGTCAAGGACCGCATCGGCATGGCGATGATCGAGGACGCCGAGCGCCGCGGCATCCTTACGAAGGAGACCATCATCGTCGAGCCCACCAGCGGCAACACCGGCATCGCGCTGGCATTCGTTGCCGCGGCGAAAGGCTACAAGCTCATCCTCACCATGCCCGAGACGATGTCGCTCGAGCGCCGCACGCTGCTTGCCATGCTCGGGGCCAAGCTCGTCCTCACCCCCGGCAGCGAGGGGATGAAGGGCGCCATCGCCCGCGCCGAGGAAATCCAGAAAAACACGCCCAACGCATGGATTCCCCAGCAATTCAACAACCCCGCCAACCCCGCCATCCACGCCCACACCACGGCGCTTGAGCTTTGGGATGACACGGACGGCAAGATCGACATCCTCGTCGCAGCCGTCGGCACCGGCGGCACCATCACCGGCGTGGTCGAGACCCTCAAGCCGAAGAAACCTTCGTTCCAAGCCATCGCCGCCGAGCCGGTCGATTCGCCGGTCATCAGCCAGGCCCTCGCCGGCCAGCCGCTCAAGCCCGGGCCGCATAAAATCCAGGGCACAGGCGCCGGGTTCATTCCAAACAATCTTCACCTCAAGGATTCCGCCGGCAACCCGCAGATCGTCGAGTGCATCAAAGTGACCAACGACGACGCCTTCGCCATCGCCCGCCGCCTCGCGAAAGAGGAGGGCATCCTCGCCGGCATCAGCACCGGCGCGAACGTCTGGGCCGCCGCACAGGTCGCCAAGCGCCCCGAGAACAAGGGCAAGCTCATCGTGACCGTGGCTTGCTCGACCGGCGAGCGCTACCTCTCCACCGCGCTTGCCGCCGAGGCCCGCGCCGAAGTGGGCGGGTAAGAATCATTGCCGAAACTGCGCTGCGAATCGGTAGGGGCTGACCTCCGGGCAGCCCGCCGCGCGAATATAACGCGCTGTTCCCGCGCGGCGGTTGGCCCGGCTCGCCCGCCCACCAGCCACCGGCGGCCGCCAGCGGAGCCAAAGTTTATTTCAAGCTCCCCACCACCGACACCTGCAAACCCGGGAGGCGTTTTGCCACGGTGGTCATTGCCGCGAGGTAGGTGGCGCGGCGCTGCATGACCGTTTGCAATGCCTGCATATCCTGGGGGGCCAGCGTGATGGAGACGTTGCCATCCGGCGGCGGGGTCGCGTTCGGGTGCTGCGCCTGCGCTTTCTTCACGAAATCGTTCGCCATCGTCATGAGGTCGTCGCCCATCGCCTTCGACGCGTCGTTGAGGATGATGAAGAGCAGCGTGCTTTTGTCCCCCTCGCTGAGGCCCTGGCCGGTGAACCGGTTTTGCACATCGCCGCGGATCATGATCTCCGTGTAGCGGGCATCCTTGGCCACCTTCACGGCTTCATCGGCGGCCCAGCCGCGCGCGGCGTCGGAGAGAGCCGGCCAGAGCTTGTCGCGCAGCGCGGTCATTTCCGGCGGGATCGGCGGCACGAGCGAAGGCGGCGTGGGTGTCGGGGTCGGCGTGCGCGCCGCGTCCATGTGCCCGCACAAAACCAAACACGCCAGCATGAGTGCCATCCCGTAAAACGCGATTTTCATGCCCGCCATTTTTCCCCGGCGCGCGGCGCGAAGTCAATCCGAACGATGCCTTCTCCGCGAACCGTTGTAGCGTGCGCTGTCCCCAGCGCAGGAGTTGCGCGTCGCCGCGAAAATTTCGCAGCGGTGCCCAACGCCTCCGCTGAGACAGCGGACTCTACAATTTCCGGCTGCGCGTTTTTCGAGATTCGTCATCTCCAGGTGTCATTCCTCCTTGTCATCCGCCATCCGCAATTCGTCGCTGCACGGCTCTGGCGAGCCCTCCACCGGTTTCATCGAGGCAAACGAACCGAGGCGCAACAACTCCGGCCATTTTTTCATGGTCGCAAACACCACGAGGATGGTCACAATGCCGCCGCCCACCACCGAGATCACCGGGCCGAACCACGCGGCGGTCATGCCCGACTCGAACGCGCCGAGTTCATTCGACGAGCCGAT
>DASZPK010000140.1:0-7934 GCA_035550335.1 Chthoniobacteraceae bacterium
GTCGCCGAGAACGCCAGCGCCGGCACCGACCACGGCACCGCCGCGCCGATGTTCCTCTTCGGCGACAGCATCAAGGGCGGCCTCCATGGCAACCCGCCCGACCTGCAGAACCTTGGCGACGGCGATTTAAAATTCCAGACCGACTTCCGCCAGGTCTATGCCACCGTGCTGGAAAACTGGCTCCAAACGAACAGCGAGCAGGTGCTGCGGCGCAAGTTCGCGAAAATCGACGTTGTTTAAGTGAAGAGTGGAAAGTGAAAGTGGAATAGCGCAGCAAGAATTTGCTCACGCTATTCCCGACGATGTCGCTATTCCGCCCCTTGCAAAACTTCAATTGGAAATTGGCCGCCCATACTACTCACGGCCATTCCACTTTCCACTTTCACTCATCACTTATCTCCCATCCGGCAATTCCACGATCTCGAACCAGTACTTCTCGAGCGTCTGCAAAATATCCACCAGCGCCTCGAAGGTCACCGGTTTTACAATGTATGAGTTCACGCCGAGGTCGTATGAGCGGTAGATGTCCTCGTCCGCCTTGGACGTGGTCAGGATGACCACGGGGATGTGGCGCAGGGCCGGGTCTCCCTTGATTTCCGAAAGCGCGGTGCGCCCGTCCTTCTTGGGCATGTTCAGGTCGAGGAGGATGAGCCCGGGGCGCGGCGGCTTGGAGGCGGCATATTTGCCGGTATGGCGCAAATAGTCCATCAAGTCCTGCCCATCGACCACGAACTGCAATTCGTTGATGAGGCGCCCGTCCTTCAGCGCTTCCAGTGTCAGCTTGCGATCGTCGTCGTCATCATCGGCCATCAGGATGGTGATTGGCGTTGCTTTGTTACTCATGGTTGTTGTTGGTAGTTTGTTTTACAGGCAGTGTCACGATGAAAGTGGCCCCGTCACCCTCCGAGCTTTTTGCCACAATATTGCCGCCATGGCGATCAGTAATTTTGCGGCAAACCGCAAGCCCGATCCCCGTCCCTTCGTATTCCGCCCAGCTGTGCAGGCGCTGGAACAGGGCGAAAATCTTGTCCGAGTAATCCTTTGAGAAGCCGATTCCGTTGTCCTTCACCATGATCCGGCAGGCGTTGCCCCCTGGCACCACTCCGGGCAACTGATAATCCTTCATCTCGACGATCTTGCCGCTCACGGAGACACTCGGCTTCTGGTTCTTGCGGTGAAATTTCAGCGCATTGCTGAGAAGGTTTTGGAACAACTGCCGCATTTGCACCGGATCGGCTTCGATCTCGGGAAGGAAACCGATTTCCACCTCGGCGCCGGTCTGCTCGATCTGCACCTCGAGGTCGGAAATTACCTCCTTCGCGACCTGCTCGAGATCGACCGTCTTGAACGGGCGCGCGGTGCTGGTCACGCGCGAGAGAGTGAGCAGGTCGCTGATCAGCGTCTGCATGCGCTCCGCGGCGTTGCTCATCCGGTCGAGGTAATCGTTCCCCTGCTCCCCGAGCGCCGGGCCGCAAGTGGTCTTCAAGCGCGTGCCAAACGCGAGGATTTTCCTGAGCGGCTCCTGCAAATCATGCGATGCGATTGACGCGAATTCCTCCAGCTCCTTGTTGCTCCTCTCCATCTGCTCCGCGTTATGGCGCAGCTTTTCCTCGGCATGCCGCCGCTCGGTGATGTCCTCGCTCAAGGCGAGCAATCCCACAACTTTTCCTTCGCTGTCGTAGAGCGGGATTTTGGTCGTCGAGAGCCACAGCAGGTTCCCCTTCCGGTCCACGCCCGGCTCTTCGCGGTCGAGCATGTGGTCCTCGTGGACCATTACCTTTCGGTCGGATTCCATGTCCTCCTTCGCGATTTCCTGGGTGAAATAATCCGACGTCCGCGTGCCGTTCACCGCCTCGATGTCCGCCACGCCGAGGTAACGCCGGTGCGCCGCGTTGTCCATCACGAACCGCCCCTCGAGGTCCTTCACGTACACCTGGTGCGGGATCGTCTCGATGAGGACGCTCAGCAGCGTGCGCTCCTCGGCCAAATCCTCCTCGGCCAGGCGGCGCGCCGACATGTCGCGAATGACCAGCCACAGCGCCGCGCACAAAAACAGCCCCGCCACGACCGTCCCGAACCCCACGTAGGTGATGGCGTTCTTTCCATTTTTTTCAAACGAGTTGATGTCCCTCGCGAGTTGCGCCCTCTGCACATTCTCGAAGGCCACCATCTTTTTGCGGATCTCGCCCATGAACTCCGACCCGCCGCTTTTCGCGTAGATTTCCGGCGCCATTTTTTCGCCCTCGATCTCACGCTCGGTGATGTTCCGCTTCATGATGTCGAGCTTTTGATGGATGAGCGGCTCAAGCTCCGTCACGTATTTTTGCTGCTCGGGGTTGTCCCTGGTGAGAAGTGCCAGCTTTTCGAGGTCGCGCAGGGTCGCCTCCGAGGCGGCATCGTGGGCCTGGAGATAGCCATTTTCGCCGAGGATGATGTAACCGCGCTCCGCGCTCTCGGCCTCCATCAAGTCGCGCAGCAGCACCGCATGGTCCTCGAGCACTTCGTGTGTGTGGGCCACTTTCTTGGTGGTCTCGAGAAACGTGGCGGCATTATTGTACGCGACGACGGAGCGCAACAGCATCAGCAAAAGCGCGACACAAAACCCCAGGATGATCTGGTAGGTCGAAAAGCGGAACCGGCCATTTGCTGGGGATGCCATGCGTCAAATTCAACGCGGCACGGAGGGGGTGGGATTCGAACCCACGATGCCTTTTGAGCATGCCGGTTTTCAAGACCGGAGCCATAAACCACTCGACCACCCCTCCACTCTGCCCGTTGATTGGGCTATTATTCTATTTTGGAGACGGGAGTTTACAAGTGGTTTTGACAGCCCGCGTGCCCTGCTCCATTTGGAATATTTTTTTCTTTTTTCTTTCTCATCCACAATCTGGTGTCATATTCGTTGGTCATCATCGGAGCAGGAGCCATGAAACCCTTCCGGTTTATGAAAACCGGGTGACGATCACGATGGTTTTCCGTCCGACTTTATTATGAAACGTATTTTTTCCCTCGCCCTCCCCACCCTGCTCGTGCTCGCTCTTGTGCTGGTTTTTTTCCACGCCAAAGCTGCCGCCCCCGAATATGAACTCGCCCAACCCGTCTCGGTAAACGTGGCCGGGCAGAACGTCCAATTGCCCGCGGGACAACCGGTCACCATTCTCAGCGCGCCGCAAAATGGGACCGTCATGATCCGCATCGTGCTCTCCAATGGCAGCGCGAGCATCGCGCAGATTCCCGTGGCAAGCATCCGCCTCAAGACCGCGGTCGCGGCAGCCCCGCCCGCGCCGGCGGCGACACCCGCCACCCCGCCCCCTGCGGCAATGACTCCCCCGCCCGCCGCCGCGCCCGAACCGCCGGCCACTGTTTCCGCACCTGCGCCAGCCGCATCGGCTGCCCCCGCGACGACTGCAGTGGTCCCTGCGCCAACTCCCGCCGCAGCCGCGCCTGCCCCGGCAGCCCCAGCCGCTTCGGGCACGTTCGACACGAGCCAGCGGGATTTCGGGCCGAACGTTTCGGTATTCACCCCCGCGATGAAACCCGAGGAAATCCAAGCCAAGGTCACGCAGATTGGCGACGCGCATGCGAACTCGGAATTCAGCACCGATCGCTTTGCATTCCTGTTCATGCCCGGAACCTACAAACTCGACATCCCGGTTGGCTTTTACACGCAGATCCTCGGCGTCGGCCAGACGCCCGACCAGGTGACCATCGACGGCGCCATCCATCCCAATTCCTTCCTCCCCAATCCTCCCGGGAATTGCACCTGCTCATTCTGGCGCGCGGTGGAAAATATTTACTTCAAGGGGAAGGAAATGAACTGGGCCGTCTCGCAGGGGACCGAATTGCGCCGCGTTCATACGGCCGGAAACATCAATTTCTTCGTCGTGTTCACCGACCAGGCGGGCTGGGCGAGCGGCGGGTTCCTCGCGGATTGCAAATTCGGCGGTAACTTCAGCCTCGCTTCGCAACAGCAATGGTTCTCGAGGAACTCCGAGTCCAAGCAATGGGGTAGCGGGGTCTGGAACACGGTCTTCGCCGGATGCCCCGGCGCCCCCGCCACGTGGCCCAACAACAGCGCCATCGCCACTACCCCTGTGATCGCGGAAAAGCCGTATCTCTACGCCGATGCCTCCGGAAAGTTCTTCGTGATGAACCCGGCCGTGCGCAAGGACACCAGCGGCACGACTTGGGGCGCGGGCGCGACCGCCGGTGGAACGCCGATCCCGATCCAGCAATTCTTTCTCGCGCGCCCTTCGGACACCGCCGCGAACATCAACGCCGCGCTCGCCTCCGGGCGCAACGTGATTTTCACACCCGGCGTCTATCATCTTGAGGCGAGCATCAACATCACACGGCCGGACACCATCGCTCTCGGCATCGGCTACCCGACATTCATCCCCGATAAAGGGACCGCGGCGATCACCATCTCCGATGTGAGCGGCGTGAAATTGGGCGGCATCATCCTGCAAGCCGCGCCCGAGGACGCGGACACGCACACCCACTCCCCTGCGCTGCTACTGGTCGGCCAGACCCCCAGCCCTGTCTCGCACGCCGCGGACCCGACCATCATCTACGACATCTTCGCGCGCGTCGGCGGCGCAACGGCCGGGTGGAGCGACAGCATGGTCACCATCAACAGCAACGACGTCATCGGCGACAACGCCTGGCTCTGGCGCGCCGACCATGGCACCGGCGCCAACTGGACCGAGGCAAAATGCAAAAACGGCCTCGTCGTCAACGGCAACAACGTGACCTACTACGGCCTCGCCGTAGAGCACACGCAGGAATACCAGGTGCTCTGGAACGGCAACGGCGGGCACACTTATTTCTATCAATCGGAAATCCCGTACGACGTCCCCAGCCAGGATGGATGGCGCCCCGGCAGCACAGCAGGTTACTCCTCCTACAAGGTCGCCGACAACGTGACCTCGCACGAAGCCTGGGGCTTAGGCATTTATAGCTTGTTTAACGTCAGCCCGTGCATCCTCGCCAACGCCATCGAATCGCCCACCGTGCCCGGCGTGAAATTCCACCATATGGTGACTGTCAATTTCGGCGGCAAGGCCGCGGGCATCAGCGGCATCGCGCATATCATCGATGGTGCGGGCGAGGCCGCGACCGGCGGCTCCGGCGTATTTTCGGGCGGAAAATTCATCGCCGACTGGCCGCAGAAATAGCGCGGCGAAGGAAAAGCCCCCGGGCGATTTTTCGAGTTAAGGCCAGCTAATTTCCGCAAAATCCTTGTAAGAATTCTTTCGCCCCGGCATATTTATGTTGCTGAGCGGACTTGTCTCCTTTCCGGGAGACCGGTCGATCACCCCCAGTTTGTCATCACGCGGCGAAGAAAAATTCGCCATCGAATACAACCACATCATGAAAATTATCTCCTCCATATCCCTCGCCAGCCTTCTGGCGCTCTCCACTCTGGGGCTTACCGCCCCAGCCCACGCCGCCGATCCCGATTTCGGCCCCAACGTGCTCATCTTCGACCCGTCGATGCAGAACATCCAGGCGATCAACGATCCCATTGCCAAGGAAATGGGGAACGAAGGCCCCGGTCAGTTCGACGACAAGCGCTTCGCTCTACTTTTCAAGCCCGGCAACTACGGCCAGATCGACCTTCCGGTTGGTTATTACACGGAAGTCCTCGGCCTCGGCGAATCCCCAACCGCCGTGGTGTTTACGGGCCGCGGCCCGCGCTCCGCGCACTATGGCAACGTCACCCAGACCTTCTGGCGCGCCGTCGAAAACCTCACCGTGAATAACAGCTCCGAGTATTACTGGGGCGTCTCCCAAGGCACCGCCCTGCGCCGCGTCAATGTGCCCGGCAACAAGCTGAATCTCTTCGGCGGCGGTTGGGCGAGCGGCGGCTTCGATGCAGATTGCGCAGTAGCAAAAAACTTGAGCCTCGGCGGCCAGCAGCAGTGGTTCTCGAGAAACTCCACGTTCGGAAACGCGGGCAGCGCGGTTTGGAACATGGTTTTTGTTGGATGCCCGAACACTCCCACCAAATGGCCCACGAACACCTCGATCCCGGCGACCCCGTTGATCGCCGAGAAGCCCTATCTCTTCATTGATGCCAGCGGCGCTTACGCCGTGAAGGTCCCCGCCTTGCGCAAGGACAGCAACAGCACCGACTGGGTTGCCGGCGTGACCCCAGGAAAAGTCATTTCCATCAATGATTTCTATATCGCCCACGCCACGAAGACTGATAAGAGCCCCGCTGATACTGCCGCCAGCATCAACGCGGCCCTCACCACCGGGAAAAACTTGCTCCTTACCCCGGGCATCTATCACTTGGAAGACTCGATCAAAATCACCCGCCCCGACACTGTCGTCCTCGGCATCGGCTACCCGACGCTGATTCCCGACAAAGGCACCCCGGCCATGAAGGTGGCCAATGTCAACGGTGTGAAAATTGGCACGCTTCTCTTGCAAGCCTCCCCGACCGATTGCACCTCGCTGCTCCAGGTCGGCGACCCCGGCGATACTGCTGACCGCTCGGCTGACCCAACGATCATCTACGACATCTTCGCCCGTGTCGGCGGCGCAGGCAATGGCGCGGCGGACGCCATGGTCACTATCAACAGCAACAACACCATCGGCGACAATGCCTGGCTCTGGCGCGCAGACCACGGCGCCGGCAACGGTTGGAACGATTCCAAAAACAAAAACGGCCTCATCGTAAACGGCAAGAACGTCATTTACTACGGCCTTGCAGTGGAGCACACGCAGGAATACCAGACCATCTGGAATGCCGACGGCGGGCAGGTTTACTTCTACCAGTCCGAAATGCCTTACGACGTGCCGGACGGCCAGAAAGGCTGGGCCTCCTACAAGGTCGCCCCGAACGTCACGACCCACGTGGCTTACGGAGTGGGCATCTACAGCTTCAACCATGGCGGCACCATCGCCGATAATGCCATCGAGTCTTCGACCGCTCCCGGGGTCAAGTTCACCCACTTGGTGCTCTTCGGAAACGGCAAAGGTGGCATCACCCACACGATCAACGGGGCAGGCCCCGGCATCGGCAACGGCCGCCAGACCATGGACAATTGGCCCTGATTGTTGTTTAAATAAAGTTACATTGTCACAGGCGCGCCCGCAAAGCGCGCCTGTGGCGTTTATGGCCCGATTCTCACTATCGCCTTTCCACCGCCGGCGCTCCATGATTGGATGAAGCTCCCTCTCACCCCCATGAAAATCATCACTCCCCTGTGCATCGCTGCCATCGCGGCAGCTTCGTCATTCGCCACCCCGGCCCAAGCAGGCGACCCCGACTTCGGACCGAACGTGCTCGTCTTCGATCCCTCGATGAACAACATCCAGCAGCAGATCGACGGCGTCAGCCGCTACGGCCAGTTCGATGGGCGTCGCTGCGCGCTGCTCTTTAAGCCGGGCAATTACAAAGTCGACGCGAAAGTCGGTTTCTATGATCAAGTCCTGGGCCTCGGCCAGACGCCCGATGCCGTCGTGCTCGACGGCCTGCATTCCACCGACCACGGCAACGTAACGCAGACCTTCTGGCGCGCTGCCGAAAATCTCTCCTCGCCGACTGTCTTCTGGGCGGTTTCGCAGGGAACCTCCATCCGCCGCATCCATGCCAGGGGCAACCTGAGCATCTACGCGGGCGGCTGGGCGAGCGGCGGTTTTGACGCGGATTGCAAGGTTGACGGAAACCTGGAAGCGGGCGGCCAACAGCAGTGGTTCTCGCGCAACAGCGAACTCGGTGGCTGGGCCGGCGGCGCATGGAATATCGTATTTGTCGGTGTTCCAAATACCGGGAAGCTGCGCTACGACGGAAAGACCAAAACTTATGGCCCGATCCAATGGCCGGTCGATACAGGTGTGGATCAAGCCCCGCTCATCGCCGAAAAACCGTACCTCTTCGTCGATAACTCGGGCAACTATAACGTGATGGTCCCAGCGGTGCG
>DASZPK010000141.1:0-4989 GCA_035550335.1 Chthoniobacteraceae bacterium
TGTCTGTAGACCTCGCGCTTCATCGCGGGGAGCCAGCCGAGGTCGAAGTCGTCGGGCGCGATCCATTTGCAGTCGCGGAATTCGCGGTGGGCGGTCTTCACGTTGATGCGGCTTTCCGGCGAGAGCAGGCGCAGCAGGAAATACTCCTGTTCCTGCCCGTGGTAGCCGTTTTTCAAGCGGCCCTCGCCGAGCACGTACCGGTAGGGTCCCTTGCGCGAGACGATCTCGTAATCGCCGCGCGCGAGCGAGAGCTCCTCGGTCATCTCGCGTTCGAGCGCCTGTTCGTGCGTCTCGTCCGGCTCGAGGCCGCCCTGCGGAAATTGCCACGCGCCGGGGACATCGATCCGCTCGCAAATCAAAATGCGGCCGTCCCCGCGTTGCAAGATCGCGGCGACGTTGGGCCGGAAAACGAGGGCGGCGGTATCGTTCATGGATGGGATTGAGTGACGGGGGCCAAGTCCTTGTCCAAGGCGAGGCGGGACTTGCCGCTGCCGAGGGGAAAAGTGTTCTTCATTTTCAATTCCGAAACGGGGACTTTAAACGACAAAACGTGCGGCCCCTCCTCCCGGCAGAAGTAATGGTATTGGGTATCGCTGCCCATGTAAGCGGTGTGATAGAGTGGATCTTGCCGCAAGTTTCGCGCCAGATCTGCGGGAGTTGTGCGCCGGGCGAGATGCGGGCTGAAAGCGCATCCGCCAAGGGCCAACAGGGCCGCGATGCAGGAAATCCGGAGTAAATGAGGCATAAATCCGTCGAACCGTATCAAGCCTCGTGCGTCACGTGAAATAAATTTTGTGCTCGTTGCCGCCCGGCGGTGTTGTATATTGCATAACCATGAAGAAATTCCTCCTCCCAGCGCTTCTTTTCGCCCTCGCAGTCCTCGCAACCACACCTGCCATGGCGCAACGCGGCGGCGGGGGCGGCGGCGGTTTTGGCGGCGGCGGAGGAGGGAATAACAACAACGCGAATAACGCAAATAATGCCAACGCGAACAACCAGCAGCAGCCCGGCACCAAGGTCCCGCTCTGGATTTGCAATTCCCCCGGCGGGACCTACGAGGTGGCGCTGCGCTCCATCGTCTCGGTGAGCACATGCGAATACATCGTGGACGGCGTGGCGAAGGTGACCGAAGTGAACATCGACACGCAGGGGAACATGGCCGTTCGTTTCTATTACCTCGAGCCGCTCACCCCCAACGCGCCGGACGGCTTGGGCCAATCGGGCATCGACAAGGCAAAGGAGATTGCCGAGGAACTCGCGAGCCGGACCGGCCAGGACGATGTCTGGTCGAAGGTCATCAAGAATTACCCGACCTCCACCCACGCGCACACGATCGAGTACCGCGTCGATTCGAAGGACGACCTCATGAAGATATTCCAGAGCGCCGAGGCGGCGTTCCGCACCTTCACGCCGGATACGCTTTCCGTCGGGGCCGCGTCCGCAAACTCGCCCAATCCGGATAACCCGGGGAATTGAAAAGTGTTAAGTTTTAAGAAAAAAGGCGGCTGCGGTGGTTGCTGCCTTAAACTTAATCACTTAAAACTTAAAACTGCGTGGCAACGCGTGGAACTTTCCGCCGGATGCAGTGTTTAATCGGACAGCGGCATCGTTGCCGCCCGAAAACCCAACCAACAGAAAGTTCAATTCACAATGAGGAAATTCATATCATTCGCATTGGCCCTTGCGGTCATCCTGGCAATTCCAGGCGTTGCCCAGGCCAAGAAGGCAGATAAACCGTTCGAGGGGAAAGTGACCGCCATCGACACCACCGCCAACACGATTACCATCGCGAAGGGCAAGAAGGACTCGCAGGTATTCAAGGCCGCCGGCGCAACAGTCACGGTGGATGGGGCGAGCGCGAAACTCTCCGACATCACGGTCGGCATGAGGGCGAAAGTCACCGTCGGCGCGACCGCTGATACGGCGACCGCGATCGCCGCGACGACCCACAAAAAGGAGGGCAAGAAGAATAAACACGCCACCCCGACCCCGACGCCAGCTTCCACATAGACAGGAAAGGGGCTTTTCTTTGACAGGCGGTTTCCGATTTTTCCGGAGCCGCCTGTTTTTTTGGGCGGCGACGGCCCCGCTCAGTTCCCGAACAACGGCGAGAGCACGCTGTTGATGATGGTCTTTCCCTCGTTCGTTACCGTTCCCGCGCCGGGGACCTGGTTGATGATGCTCGTGCCGGTGTCGATGAGGCTTCCGGCCGCGGCGGTGATGAGGCGCGGGCTCAGGTCTTCGCTCGGGCGGTCGACCGGGCCGGTGAGATGCACGGGCGTCCAGACATAGCCGTCGTGCGACACGGTGAACACGCTGTTGCGCCTGTCGGGCGTGAGCCATTCCAGGCTGGCCGGGGTGACGCCGACCTGGAAATTGCCATTGATCATCCCGTTTAACACCGTAAAACTCCCGTCCACGCGGATCAGCCCTTCCGACTCGGCGACGAACTTTGTGACCTCGAGCACCGCGTCCGTGCGCTTGAAATGCGCGTTGACCCGCGAGAGGCTGATTTTCCGGAAACGCTCCGTGTTGGTGAAGGTCGCGATCTCATCAAGTATCGGCAGCGCCTCGAGCTCGCCTTGCGAGAGGCTCAGGTCGCCCTCCGCGCGCGGGGAGCCGGCCATCGGGAGCGCGGAGCTCACTTCCACGGAGCCGGAGAGATTGCCCTTCAATTTCTGGCGCCAGTCGGGGCGCAGCAGGGGGCCCACCGGGATGCCGTTGAGCCTGGCCTGCACGTCGAAGCTGGAGTTGAAATCCACCTGGCCGCTGAGCTGGATGCTGCTGTCGGCGTTGTAGCGCAGGTCGGCGTCCGTGATGAAAAGCGTGGGCCGCTGGTAGCGGAGATTGGCCGCCATGATCGTCAGCTTCGGCTGGCCCTGCTGGGCAATGGTGCCGCTGTCGCAGGAGATTTTCCACGCATCGTTGTCGGGGGTGATCGTGAGTTCGGCGTTGTTGATCGCGCCCAATTGCGGCGTGCCGTCGCCCCATTTCAAATTCGTTTCGTGGATCAGCACCTTGCGCAAGTCCACGCGGTTCGGGAGAAAGCCGGCCCACGGCGAGGGCGGGGCCGTGTGCGTGTCTTCATCGGCCACCGCGGGCGCAAGCGGCAAATTCCCGCCGCCCGCGGGATGCCCCAGCGCCACATCGAGGCGCTGGATGTCGATTTCGTCGATCTGCCACGCGTGCTGCCAGATGCCGCCGAGGTTGATCTGCGCCCGGAGCTGGTCGGCATTGAGATTGGTGAATGCCGCCCCGGCGTTTCCGCGCGCCTCGTACCCGTTGGAATAAATCGCCCCGTCGCTGAAACTGAACGACTCGTAACCGCCATCCGCCTTGATTTGCTTCGAGGTCAGCCCTCCGATCAGGTCATGGAAAGCAGGGCTCCTGAGATAGGAGTAGAACCACATCCGCAGCCCGATGAATCCGCCGACGAAAATCACCGCCAGCGCCAGGAACGCCCACGGGAGGATGCGGGAGAAAAGGGAGCCTTTGCGTTTGCGTCGGATGTTCATTGGGGAGTCGGCGTTGGGGTGGGACGTAACCATATATACATAACCCTGTTTCCAAAAAAAGAAACTTCGGTGGCGGCGGCGCGCAATATATTAGTATTCAATTTGTAAAAATTTGGTAATCGTATCGCGTGCTTGAGCTTAGAAATATCTCCCTGACCGTAGGCCGCGAGCCCGAAGCGCAGACGTTGTTGAACGACATCTCGACCGAATTCCCCGAGGGGCATTTCACGGCGATCCTCGGGCCGTCGGGTTGCGGCAAGAGCACGCTGCTCAAGGTGATCGCCGGCCTCATGGTGCAGACGCAGGGCTCCATCCATTGGAACGGGCGCGACCTTGCCGAGGAGGACGACCTCGAGCCGCACGAGATCGGCTACGTGCCGCAGTTCAGCATCTCGTGCGACTTCCTGAGCGTTTGGGAGAATGTCGAGACAGCCCTCCAGTTGCGCGTGGGCGGCCTCAATTCCGCCGAGCGCGAAAAGCGCACCGAAGCGATCCTCAAGGAAGTCGGCCTCGATGAAATCGCCGACCGCCAGGTGCGCGTCCTCTCCGGCGGGCAGAAGCGCCGCCTCGCGCTCGCGCTCGAGATTTCCAGTTCGCCGGTGCTGATGCTGGCTGACGAGGTCACCAGCGGCCTCGATCCCAAGGCGGAGGATGAAATCGTGCGGCTCATGAAAAAGCTGTCGCAGGAGGAAAACCGCATCGTCCTTTCCGTGACGCACAGCCTGCGCCACATAGACCTCTATGACAGCGTGATGGTGCTCTACCAGGGGCACCTCGTCTATCACGGCCCGGGCAAATACATTTACCATTACTTCAACGTCGACAACCCCGAGGACCTTTTCCCGAGCCTCACCCAGCGCCCCGCCGCGCAATGGCACTCCTCGTGGACCAAGCACAAGGCGGCGTTCCCGGTCGGGAAGGGGGCGATCGCCAGGCTGCTCGAGGACAAAACGCAGCCCGCCAAGGTCTCGGTGAAGAAATTTTTCGAGAAGGAGGAGCCCGTGGCGCTCCCCGACTTCCGCGAGGCGCGCACGAAGCGCAGCCACATCGCGCCCGGCGCCGTCTCGCAATTTTTCGTCCTGCTCTCGCGGCGCTGGCGCATCTTCCTGCGCGACCGCAGCCAGTTGGTGCTCCAGCTCGCGCTCATGCTCGGGTTTCCGTGCCTGGTGGTGATTTTCGCGCTCAACGGCCTGCCCGCCATCGAAAATTTCGGCGCCGGAAAGAACGCAAACATTGTGCAACAAATCAACGAGCAGACCGATTACTGGAAGCAATCGTCGCACATCGGCAGCCTCGTCTCCGGGCTCGTGATGTTCCAGGTGATCCTGCTCACCCTCATGGGGTCGAACAACTCCGCGCGCGAGATCGCCGGCGAGCGCCTGATTTATGAGAAGGAAAAATTCGCCGGCCTGAGCCCTGCCAGCTACGTGGCGAGCAAGGCCTTTTTTCTCTCGCTGCTGGTCGCCGCGCAATC
>DASZPK010000142.1:0-4127 GCA_035550335.1 Chthoniobacteraceae bacterium
ATATTGAAATAGCGCAGGCCCACGACGCCGAGGCCGTGGTCGCGCAGGGCGGCGCGCGCCTGGATTTCGTTCTGGAATTTCGAAGCCGCATAGGGCGAGAGCGGCCTGCCGGTTTTTTGCTCGACCTTGGGCATGGTGGTGTCGCTGCCATAGACGGCGCTGGAGCTGGCATGGACGACGCGTTTGACATTGTTTTCAACGGCGGCGGCGAGAATGTTTTCGAAGCCTCCGATGTTGGTGCGGTTGCACGCATCGGGGTCCTCGAGC
The DNA here is from genome assembly GCA_035550335.1 of Chthoniobacteraceae bacterium. Classification (GTDB taxonomy): domain Bacteria; phylum Verrucomicrobiota; class Verrucomicrobiia; order Chthoniobacterales; family Chthoniobacteraceae; genus DASZPK01. Next base: position 268 of record DASZPK010000142.1, read on the forward strand.
GAGAGGGGCACGGAGATGAACGCGGCCTCGTGCAGGATGAAGTCGGCCCCGCGCGCGGCGTCGCGGCATGTGGCGGGGTCGTGGATCGTGCCCTCGATGAAGTGGAAATTCTGCCACGCACCGGCGGCGACGCGCGCGCGCACTTCGTCGAGGTTGGCGCGGCTGCCGGTGGAGAAATCGTCCAGGCCCGTCACGCGCTGGCCGAGGCCGAGGAGCGTCTCAAGCAGGTGCGAGCCGATGAATCCCGCCGCGCCGGTGATGAGCCACGAGCGGGGGCTGGACTTGAGTGATTCGAGCGTATGGGAATAGGCGGCCATGCGGGAAACCACGAGTAGCGCGTCCGGGGAGTTTCGACAACATCGTTCGCGCGCCGGCGGGCCGCTTTTGCGTTCGCTTTTCGCGCGGGTGGGGCGCATGGTAGTGCCATGAGTTCCCCGGCCCATGCAGACGCCCCGGCCTCTACTCACGCGCCGCGCACCGCGGGTTCCGGGTGGGCAAAGGTTGCGCTCGGCGCGCTCATCCTCATGCTGCTCGTGGAATTCGTGCTGCCGGGCTTCGTGGCGGCGGAATTCTCGAGGGCCGGGCCGGCGTTTCAGGTGAGTTTTGTGCAGGGGCAACTCGTGAGGCCGCCGGGGAATCGCGCTGTGCAAATCATGCTCGCCCCGGCGAGGTGGCTGGAGTCGCGCTCCATGGCGGTCCGCAGCATTTACGTGTGGGAATACGGTGTCGCGGGCGGGAAAAAGATTCGCACGTCGGTGGCCCATTCGCCATGAACCCCCCGGCCCATGCAGACGCCCCGGCCTCCGCGCAACGCGCGGCAGGGGCAGCGTGGGGAAAGGTTGTCCTCGCCGCAGTGGTGCTTGTGCTCGCGGTGCTGCTCGTGCTGCCGGGATTCATGGCGGCTTGGTTTTCGCGGGGACATGCCGTGGTGCTGCTGAATAATGTCGCATGGATGGGCAAGTGGGGAATGGGCAATGAGCCGATGGCGCTTCGCGTCGAGATGGGGATCCTCACCCCCTCGGATTATTTGATGATGCACTCGAAGCCGATCCGCCACTTTTACCGGTGGGAATTCCGGCTCGCAGGCGGGGAGGAGATGCAAGCTCCGCCGCTAACGTTGCAATTCAAGCTGCCGCAGGATTGAGGGCAATCGATGGACAAGGAACAACAACACAAGGCACACCCGCTGCGCAATATTGCGCTGGTAATGGCCGCAATCGTGCTCATGGCGCTGCTGGTGCTGCCGGGATTTCTCGCGGCGTGGTTTTCAAAGTGGGACAACCAAATGAGCTATTCGCTTTCGTATGGTCGTAGTAGCGCCGCGGAAGTCTCCTGGGATGAATGGCTGGAGGACGGGGGGGACTGGCCGGCCATTACGACAGGCGAGCGGGTGCGATTTTGCCTGCTTGCCCCTTCAGGCTGGGTGATGTCGCGCTCGCCGGCCATCCGCAAGTTTTACAACTGGGAATACCATCTCTCCGGCGGGCGGGATATCCACCAAGCGGGCGACGATTGAACAGGCGCGATTTTTCGGCCATGCTGCATGTGCGAATTTCACGATGAATACCGAGACGGAAAATGCGGGCGCAACGGGACGCCGGGGCCATGCGTGGCAGATCGCGGTGGGCGCGGTTGTGTGCATGGTGCTTGCGGTGCTGCTTGTGCTGCCGGGATTCATGGCGGCGTGGTTTTCAAAGAGGAATGGCGTTGTGCTCCTGAACAATGTCATCTGGATGGGCCTCTGGGGCACGGACAAGGAGCCGATGGCGCTTCAGGTCGAGATGGGGATTCTCACTCCCTCGGAGTATTTGATGTTGCACTCGAAGCCGATGCGTCAATTTTATCGCTGGGAATACCGGCTCGCCGGCGGGGAGGAGATACACGACCCGAAGCTGACGACCGCGTTCAAGCTGCCGCCGGATTGAGGAGAAACGATGGACACGGAAAAACAACACAAAGCCCACACGGCGAGCGCCGTTTCCTGGGCGGGGATCGCGGTTGTCGCGATCATCCTCCTCGCGCTGCTGGTGCTGCCGGGTTTCATGGCGGCGTGGTTTTCGAGGACCGGCGGATTCACGTTGGTTTTCGTGAACGATTCGGGCTGGAGCCACCTCTACGATGCGCCGTCGCCGGGGAGCACATTTGCGATCACGGTCGCCCAGCCCACACGGCCCCTGCGCGTGCGCGCGGAGAAGGCCGCGCTGGCGCCCTCGGCGTGGGTGATGAAGCATTCGCGCGCTCTCAGCCGGTTTTACATATGGCAGTTCCGGCTCGCCGGCGGGCGGACGTTGTTGGACGTGGAGGTGGCGGGGCTGACAGGGACCGCGGAGGTCGGACCCTACCGGTCGCAACACAAGACGCCATGAACGCGGAAGATCGAACGAGCAAACCGGTGCGCGCGGCTTCGTTCGCAGTGGTCGCGGTGGCGGTGGTCGTCCTGCTCGTGATGTTTGTGCTGCCGGGATTCCTCGCGGCGGGGTTGTCGAGGTGCAGGCTGGTCCTTTCCGGGAACTATTACGAATGGGTTTTCCAACGCCCGACGGCAGCCGCGCCCGTGCTGGTCGTGCTGGTCCCGGCCAGCTGGTTGATGAAGCACTCGGAGCGTGCACGCTTGTTTTACATGTGGGAATACCGCATTGGAGGCGGTGAGAATTGGGAGATCGGGCCTATCGACCATATCCAGTACCGGGCGCCATGACTTCCCCCTCCACAGATGCCCCGCCTCCCACGCACCGCGGCGCTCATTCCGGGCGGGGAGCGCAGGTCGCCGTGGCGGCGGTTTTGTGCACTGCGCTCGTGGTGCTGCTCGTGCTGCCGGGATTTCTCGCGGCGGGGTTTTCGCGGATGGGCATGGACTATTTCGCCAACACCCATGGCGAGGTGACTTGGGATTGGGAGGTGGCGGAGGCGCAATACGAACCGGGGATGCCCGCGGCCTGGCGCGTGAAGCTACTACTGCTCGCGCCCTCGAGCTGGGTGCTGCGCCGTTCGCCCGCTGCGCGGCGGTTTTACAGCTGGGAGTATCGCGTGGCGGGCGGGCTGAATAGCCACAATCCGCGGGAATGGTGATGGGAACGCGCGCTCGCAAGCATGCTTTCCGGGGAGCGCACGCCGCTGGCGTGCCGTTCGCGGCGGCCCGCCGCGAACACCGCAGGATGATGCGGCCCACTTGCGTGCCGCGATCGGGTGGCACGCGTCGCTCCCCCGGCATGGCGTGGTGGGGGTAAACCCGTGGCGATGCGACGCGCTCGGCCCGTGTGTTCGGCGGGCCGCCGAACACCACACCCGGGCCGGGTGTGCTCCCCGGAGCTTGCTTGCGCGGCCGCCGTTTTGTTTGAACCCGCGTGCCGATGTTTTTCTTTGCGGCCTTTGCGCGCTTCGCGGTAAGATTCCCATCCAATCCCCCGAGCACATGGATACGACCAAGACCGGCGCACCGCAGTCCGCGGACGGCATGAAGCAGAAGCACGGCTCGACCGCCGTGCTTGCACTCGGGGCCGCGACCGCGCTGCTGGCGGCGCTGCTCGTGCTGCCGGGTTTCATGGCGGCGGCGTTTTCGCGGATGGACAACGAGCCGTGGAGCCTCAACGGCGATCTCTATAGTCTCCAGCCGGTGGTGCTCTCCAGCGGCCAGTCGTTCAAGTTCCGCGTCTATTATTTTCTTCTCGAGCCCTCGACATTCGCCGCCTGGCACTCACCGCGCATCCGCCGGTTTTACAATTGGGAATACCACGCGGGCGGCGGGCTGGATTGCGTTTTTAACTGATAAGCCCCGCAGAGCGCGGAATCGGCACCCCGTTCCAAAAATCCGCGTTAATCCGCGGATCACATTCCCGCCGTAAGAATAGTCCCATCGATCC
>DASZPK010000143.1:0-3806 GCA_035550335.1 Chthoniobacteraceae bacterium
ACCACCCCGTATTTCGTCCCCGACGAACCCACCCTCCTCGCCATCTGCTCCGCCGCCCACCGCGGAGTCGAGGTCGACCTCGTTGTCTCCCGCCACGCCAACCAGCGCGTCACCCAGCTCGCCCAGCAAGCCAGCTACGACGTTCTCCTTGAATCCGGCGTAAAAATCCACCTCTACCGCCCCCATTTCCTGCACGCCAAACACCTCTCCATCGACGACAGCGTGGCCGTGATCGGCTCCACCAACCTCGACATCCGCTCCTTCGCCCTGAATGCCGAGATCAACATCCTCCTCTACGACCCGCAAGTCGTCGCCGCCCTGCGCCTCATCCAGGAAAAATACTTCGCCGACAGCGACCACCTCACCCGCGCCGAATGGTCCCGCCGCCCCTTGTTACACAAAGTAGCCCAAAACACCGCGCGGCTTGCTGATTCGTTATTATAAACGTTGTTTTACGACGGCGCGCACGTACGAAACCAAACGTTGTAGAGGCGGCTGTGTCAGCCGTCCTCCATTTGACCGTCAACAGATGGTCTGACAAAGAACGCAAAATTTGTCCCCGAGACCCCCGCAACCAGTAGCGCGGCATCGATCAGCACCGAGATACATTGTCGTGCGGCTTGCACTGTATCACACCCACCGCGTAATCCGCATCCCTCTTCCGTCCTTGAACTTCCCCGCGAGCAGCCGCGCCGCATCCACCGCGACCCAAATGCCCACCGCGATGAACGCCAGCAGGGCCAAATTGGATGTGTGATGCGTCGCCGTCCATGCTTGATACCGGTCAAGAAGCTCATCCTCGCTTCCCGCATTGAGCGTATCCGTCAGGCTCTTGAAGATGCGATAACTCCACGCAAACGTGCCCAAAGCCGCCGCCATCTGCAATATCCCGGAGACATATCTCCCCGCGTAAATCCGGTGCGCGGAAATTGTAAAACAAAGTAAAAACGCCCAAAGGATGCGTTTCCCGCTTTGCTCTGCTCCTGCTGGTGATGACTGGATACCCATGACTTCAAGACCCGCGCCGTTGGCATTGGTCATTAGTCATTGGATATTACCTTAATACGCCGCCTGCGCGCCCTTGATATTCTTCTTCTGGATCCAAGGCATCAGCGCGCGCAACCGCTGCCCGGTCTTCTCCACCGGATGCTGCTCGCCCTTCTTGAGCAGCGCGTTATACCGCTTGTAGCCACCCTTGTATTCCTTGACCCAATCCTTCGCAAATTTCCCGCTCTGGATGTCCTTGAGCGCCGCCTTCATCCGCTTCTTCACGCTCGCGTCGATGATCTTCGGCCCCACGCTCACGTCGCCCCATTTCGCCGTCTCCGAGATCGAGAAGCGCATCCCCGCGATCCCGGCCTCGTTCATCAAATCGACGATCAGCTTCAACTCATGCAAGCACTCGAAATAAGCCATCTCCGGCGCATAACCCGCCTCCGTGAGCACCTCGAACCCCGCCTGCACCAGCGCGCTCGCGCCGCCGCACAGCACCGTCTGCTCGCCGAAGAGATCGGTCTCCGTCTCTTCCTTAAACGACGTCTCGATGACCCCGCCGCGCGTCCCGCCGATCCCCTTCGCCCACGCCAGCGCCACCTTCTTCGCGTTCTTGCTCGGGTTCTGGTAAATGGCGATCAACGATGGCACGCCTTTCCCCTCCACGAACTGCCGGCGCACGATATGCCCCGGCCCCTTCGGCGCGACCATGATCACGTCCACGTCCTTCGGCGGCACGATCGTCTTGAAATGAATCGAGAACCCGTGGCTGAACAGCAGCGTCTTCCCCTTCTTCAGGTTCGGCGCGATGTCCTTCTCGTAAGCCGCCGCCTGCTTCGTATCCGGCAGCGCCACAAAAATCACATCCGCCCGCTTCACCGCCTCGGCCGTATCGAAAACCTCAAACCCCTTCTCCTCCGCCACCTTCCGCGACTTGCTCCCCGGGTAAAGCCCGATGATCACCTTCACCCCGCTCTCCTTCAGGTTCAGCGCATGGGCGTGCCCTTGCGAGCCGAAGCCCAGCACGGCGGCGGTCTTGTTCTTGAGCGGTTCGAGGGAGGCGTCCTTGTCGGTGTAAATTTTGGCAGGCATGATGATGGTGTGTTTTACGTTGTTTACTATTTGAAAATTACCTTTTGAAAAATGAATGCGCGTGTCCGCTGGTCCCGGTCATTGCTTGCGCGCCAGCGCGACCTTCCCCGTGCGGGTCAGCTCCGTGATCCCAAACGGCTCCATGAGCATGAGAAATTTCTGGATCTTGCTCTCGTTCCCCGTCACCTCAATCGACACGTTTTTGTGCTGCACGTCTATTATCTTCGCTCGAAAAATATCGCACATCTGGAGAATGTCCCCCCTGGTCTTGCTGTTCACATTCACGCGCAGCATCACCAGCTCGCGGTCCACATATTCGTCGTCGCGGAAATCCTGGATATCGATCACATCGACCAGCTTCTTGAGCTGCTTGGTCACCTGCTCGAGCACCGTGTCGTCCCCGCGCACCACGATTGTCATCCGCGAGGTGGAAGGGTCAACCGTCGGGCCGACGTTGAGCGTGTCGATGTTCACGCCGCGCCCGCTCAGCATCCCCGCAATGCGGGTCAGCACGCCGAATTTATTCTCCACCAGGACCGAGATGGTATGTCGCATAGAAAAGGGTTGGGATAGTCGTGGGTATCGGGCTTCCCGTCAAATCTAAAAAGCGGGATTAGGGGTTGAAAACACCCGCGAATTCCATTACATGGGCTGTCGTGCGATTTTTCCGTCATCTCAGGCTGCATCTCCTGGCCGGCGCTTTTTGCGTGGCCACGGGCTTTTTTGCCGCCGCGCAGGATGAGGATTCCACCCCTCCGCCGCCGCTGCAGGTGCTCATCAGCGTCGCCGACCAGCGGCTCGTGCTGCTGCGCGATGGCGGGGTGATCGCGAAATACCCGATCTCCACCTCCCGTTACGGCATGGGCGATTCGTGGGGCAGCTACAAGACGCCGGTCGGCAAATTGCGCGTGTATAACAAAATCGGCGACGACTTCCTGCCGGGCGCCGTCATCAAGCACCGCTCCGCCACCGGCGAAGTCCTCGCGCCGAACGCCCCCGGCCGCGACCCCATCGTCACGCGCGTGATCTGGCTCGAAGGCACCGAGGAGCAGAACGCCAACGCCCGCGGCCGCGGCATCTACATCCACGGCACGCCCGAGGAGAGCACCATCGGCCGCCCGGTGAGCTACGGCTGCATCCGCATGCGCTCGGAGGACGTGATCGCCCTCTACAACCAGCTTCCCGTCGGCACCGAGGTCAACATCGTCGCCGACCACCTCCCGCACCTGCACAAATACCGTCCGCCCCCGCCCACGCCGCCCCCTGGCGAGGAGAGCGAGCCCACGGGTGTCTCGGGATTGATCGCCAAATTGATCCCGCACAAGGATGTAAAACAAACGTCAACAGCGTCCCCCGAAGCGCCTGCGCCGGTCCCGGTCGCCGCCGCCACGGAGAAGCCGACACAGGAAAAGCCAATTCAGGAAAAGCCGGCGCCCGTGGCCGCCAGGTCCGCTGCAATCGCGGAGAAGCCCGCGGTCACGAGCGAGAAATCCGCGCCAGCGGCGCCCACACCCGCGCCCGCAAAGATCGCGATGCGCCGTTCACCCGCCCCGGTCTTCCACGAAAACAGTGACGACGAGGGCGGAAAATCGTCGTCCTCATCCTCATCCAGCGACGAAGCGCGCCGGATGATGCAAGGCAGCATCCTCTTCACCGGCCTGCCGCCGGCGTCGCCGAAAAACTAAAGCGGCCCGCCGCAAATCTCCGGGGAGCGCACGCGG
>DASZPK010000144.1:0-8851 GCA_035550335.1 Chthoniobacteraceae bacterium
CTGAGCACCGCCGCCATGTATTACGTCGGCTCGCTCCATGTGCTCGGCGGCACGCTCGACATCGGTTATCTCACCTGGTTTGCCACGCTCCTGCTCATGCTCTACCAGCCGCTCGACGGCCTCACGCAGGTCGGCTGGGCACTCGCGGGGGCCGCTGCGGGCGCGCAGCGCTGCTTCGAGGTCCTCGACAAGGAGGACGAGGTGAAGGACGCGCCCGGCGCCACCGCGCTCACCGGCACGCTCGGCGGAATCGTGTTTGACAATGTTCAATTCGGCTACGACCCCGCGCGCCCGATCCTCAAGAACATCAGCGTCCGCATCGAGCCGGGGCAGACAGTCGCGTTCGTGGGCGGCACCGGCGCGGGCAAGACGACGCTCCTCTCGCTCGTGCCGCGGTTTTACGACCCGACGGCGGGCCGCGTGCTGATCGACGGGAAGGATTTGAAGGCGGTCACCAAAAAATCCCTTCGCAACCAGATCAGCATCGTGCTGCAGGACACACTCCTTTTCTCGACCACCATCCGCGAAAACATCGCCTACGGCCGCCCCGACGCCACCGGGGAGGAAATCATCGAGGCCGCGAAGCGCGCGCAAGCGCACGAGTTCATCATGCAAATCCCCGAGGGGTACAAGGCGCAGGTCGGCGAGCGCGGCGGGCATTTGAGCGTCGGCCAGCGGCAGCGCATCGGCATCGCGCGCGCGTTTTTGAAAAACGTCCCCATCCTCCTCCTCGACGAGCCCACCAGCGCGCTCGACCCGACCACCGAGGCGGCCATCATGGAGACGATCAAGGAGTTGATGCGCGGGCGCACGACGCTCATCATCACCCACCGCATTGCCACCGTGCACGACATGGAAAAAATCGTGGTGTTAAAACAAGGTGAAATCGCCGAGACCGGCACGGGACCGGACCTCGTGGCCAAAGGCGGCGTCTATGCCGCGCTCTACAGCTCCGCAAACCTCGATTGAATTGCGCCGCGTTTCCGAAACGTCTGCAAGCGTACGTCTGCCGTGAGAATATTTTACCGCCCGCCCGGCGGCTGCAGCGGATTGCCGAACACCTGCGGGCCCTCGAAATTGCTGAAGTCCACCACCCCGGTGTAGCCCCCGATGATGTACGGGAATTTCTCCGTGCATTGGTAATGATAGCCGTGCTCGGCGTCGATGTGGCCGTTGTTGGCGTCCAGGTCCTTGGGGGGCTTGCCGTCGTTGCCGTTGGGCCCGTAGATCGGGAATCCGTCAAACGCCCAGCCGATGAGCACCGAGTGCTTGCCCGGCTCGTCCTTGAACGGGTTGTTTATACAAGTGGGATACTTGTGGTAATGGTAGCGCCCCATCTGGTCGGGATGCCCGCAGCAGGAATCGAAAACCTCCGCGTTCGGCCCCATCACGGCGTCGCGCCCTTGCGCATTGTAGGGGTTGTAAAACGGGATCCCGTTGATCGCCACGCCGATGGGGCCGAAGGGCGTCTTCGTCGTCTTCTCGGCGAACTGCGGATTGAGCGGGATTTTGAAATGGTAATCCTGCTTGAGGATGCGGTTCGGGTTGTACCACGTCGGGAAATCGGCGTGCGGATGGTTCGGAATGCCGTCGCTCTCCACAAGGAGATATTTGTCCGTGATCGTCACCTTCACGTTTTTCATGAAGGTCGCGGCCTTCTGCTGCGGGGTCATCACGCTGAGCACTTTCGCATCGGGCTGCTGCGCGGCGGGCTTGGATTCCGGGTACTGGAATTTTCCCATCGGCGGACGCGGCCCCGCGCCGCCGAGCGGCAGCCCCGAGAGCCCCGGGAAATCCGACGGCGGCCCGGGGTCCTGCGCCGCGCTTGGGAAAGCGAGCAGCATCGTCACGGCGAGGGAAGCTGGCAGGTATTTTTTCATCGGGAGTCCTTTCCTTTTCGCCCGATTGGAGCGTTCCCGTGTAAAGCTCTTATGAGTTTTTTGCGATTTTTTTGTTAAGTGAATGTAAAAATCGCCGGACGCAGTTTCCCTCAATGATTATTTGAGCTTCGCGACCAGTCTCGTGGACAGCGGCCGCAAGCAGCTATTTCCTTCCCGTTAAAACAGGCTGGGGGTCCGCCACCTCGATCACCGTGAGCGACACGTACCCGCGGCAGATGTGCCCCTCCTTGTCGCGCACCGCCACCGCGTAAGCGATCCCGCTGGAGACCTCGGCATCCTTCAACGGCCCTTCGCCCCAAAGAATCGTCCCGCACGGGACTGTGCCGAGCACGCGCGTCCATTGGGCATCCGAGCGGATGCGGATGAAGCCGAGGGTGTTTTGCTTCGCGCGCAATTGAATGTGGTAATCGGCCAAATCGCCCAATGGCCGCCCGGTCGCGCAATTCCCATCGATCAACACCACACGGTCATCCGGGCGCGCATCGCCGGCTTTGATCTCCATCGGCGCGGCGAGGAAAACCGCGATTGCCAGCGCTGCTGCAGCGAATGTCTTCACGCGATTCAATTCAGCGCTGAAACTCCTCGTCCTCGTCGATCTGCAGCAGGGCCCGCTGGCCCTGCCGCGAGGCCGATGCCGCGAGCAGGTTGCGGATCGCGTTGATGGTCTGGCCGTGCTTGCCGATGACCTTGCCCACGTCGCTCTGGCGCAGGCGCAATTTGAAAATGACTTTCCGCGCGGTCTCGACTTTCGTCAGGACCATCTCCTCCGGGAACTCGATTAACTGGCGGATGACGTATTCGAGAAATTCTTCCACGTTTCCTCCCTGTAAAACCGCTTCGTCCCTTACTTGGGACTCGCCCTCCCCGGGTGTGAGACCCGGGTTCAAGCCGCCGGGGCGGCGGCCTTTTTCTTCGCTTTCTTGATGATGCTGCGCACGGTGTCACTCGGGCGCGCGCCCTTGCCCACCCAATAATCGGCGCGGGTCAGGTCGATATTTGAATTATGCCCGGCTTTCTTCGGGTCATAATTGCCGATGATCTCGATGAACTTCCCGTCGCGCGGGCTGCGCTGGTCGGCCACCACGATCTTGTAATAGGGATTGTTCAGCGATCCCTCCCTGCGTAAGCGAATTGAAACTGCCATAATCTTCTCTCTCTTTGTCTGTCCTGCGTTTACCTGCGTTTTACTTTGTATTTAATTCATTCCAAACCGGCCGGGCCCGCGGTTGCCGGCCGATTTCATCATTTTTTTGAACTTCCCCATGTTCTTCATCATTTTTCTCATCTGATTGAAGCGGCCCAGGAGGTCGTTCACCTCGGTGACGGAAGTACCGCTGCCGCGGGCTATGCGCTGGCGCATCCGGGCATTGATCGTGTCCGGCTTCGTCCGCTCATGGCTTGTCATCGAAAGCACGATGGCCTCGATCCGCTTCAACTGTTTTTCGTCAACCGAAAAGCCCTTCATGTTACCCATCCCGGGCAGCATGCCAAGCAGATTTTCGAGGGGGCCCAGTTTGCGCATCATTTTGAACTGCGCAAGGAAATCGTTCAGGTCGAACGTCGCGGTGCGCATTTTCTTCTCCATGCGCGCGGCTTCCTCCTCGTCGATCGCCTCCGCCGCCTTCTCCACGAACGAAACGATGTCGCCCATCCCGAGGATGCGCCCCGCGAGGCGATCAGGGTAAAAAGGCTCGAATTGGTCGAGCTTTTCCCCCACGCCGGCAAACTTGATGGGCCGCTGGGTGACCTCGCGCATCGAGAGCGCCGCGCCGCCGCGGGCATCGCCGTCGAGCTTCGTGAGGATGATGCCGGTAATCTGGAGCGCGTCGTTGAAATGCGTCGCCACGCTCACCGCCTGCTGGCCGGTGGCGGCGTCGGCCACGAGCAGCACCTCCTGCGGTTTCACAAATTCCTTGAGCTTCTTGAGCTCCTCGACGAGGACCTCGTCGATTTCCTGCCGGCCAGCCGTGTCAAAAATCACCACGTTCCCGCCCTGCTCCTCCGCCCATGCGAGCGCCTTCTTCGCCGAGCGTATCACATCGGTCTCGCCCTTCTCGGGTGTGAAAACGGGCACGCCGATCTGCGCGCCGAGCGTCGCGAGCTGCTCGATTGCCGCCGGGCGGTAAAGATCGCTCGCCACCAGCAAGGGCGCCTTGCCCTGCTTCTTGAGCCACTGCGCCAGCTTCGCCGAGGAAGTCGTCTTGCCCGCGCCGTTGAGCCCCGCCATGAGGATGCGCCCCGGTTTCTCGAGATTCAGCGGCGCGGCGTCGCCCCCGAGGAGCGCCGTCAATTCATCGTTGAAAATCTTCACGATCTGCTGGCCCGGGTGGACGCTCTTGAGCACCGCCTCGCCCATCGCCTTTTCCCTCACGCGCGCGATGAAATTCTTCGCCACGTTGAAATCCACATCCGCCTCGAGCAGCGCCATGCGCACCTCGCGCAGCGCATCGGAGATGTTCGTTTCCGAAATCGTCCCGTGCCCGCGCAGGTCCTTGAATACCCCCTGCAATTTATCCGCCAGCAAAGAAAACATGATGAAGGGCTGGAATCATACGCGGCTTTTGCCGGATGTCCAATCGGGAGTGGGTTACATGTCGGGGTTATATATCCGCCACCAGTGCTCGTCGATCTTGTCCTTCGGACGGGCATACCATTCATCGGGCAAATCGAGCCGCAGGGTATCGCTGTGCAGGAAGCCCCTTGTTTTTTCACCGGTTATCGGGGTGTCTGAATATCCAAATCCGTAAGTGACCCCGTGATTGACCACCACCATGTCAATGGAAACCTTCAGTGTGCCGTCTTGTGCGCGCTCGGCCCATACCTGTTTTCCCAGTACGCCCTCCTTCACCAGGTGGATTTTCCCCGCTTTATCCAAATGAAAGAGCTGCACGCCCGTGAAATTTTGCGCGCGGACCTGTGCCACAATCGAATCCATAAGAGGACGGTCAAACGTCCCCGCGCTACGCGGTGTAATCGCCGCCAAGCTTATCAAAAAGAACAGAACCAAAACAAACGGCGATGCGGCGACGAGTTTCAGCCACAACGACGTGCGCTGCGATTGGGATATCTCTTGCAGTGTGAAGAACTCATTCATGCGCGCTACGATCACTTCCGCCTCTCGTAGAGGTCCTTCACCTCCTCTGTCGAAAGCGCGCGGTTGTACACCGCCGCGTCCCGGATCTGCCCGATGAAAGTGGAGAGCGCGGTGTCTTCGATTCCGCCGACCGAGAAATCGGTGTCGAATTCGAATACATCCTCAAAGTCACCGGCGGGATTGGCCACGCCATCGAGGTAGAACACCACGGCCTTCCCCTTTTTGGTGACTACGATGTGATGGAACGCGCCGTCCGTGACCTTGCTCCCGGAATTGATGGTGGAAGCATGCACTTTCTGCAGGCTAAGGGTGCCGTCGTTCAGCATCCCGAAGCCATACCCTTTGTTGCCAAAACCCATCAGCATGGCGCCCGCGGGGGAGAGCGAGGTTCTTTGCGTGGAGTGGCGTTTCGCCCAAAGCGCGAGGGTGAAGTCCTGGAGCTGCAGGCTCGGTGAATTTTTGACGGCGACCTTCTGGTTCCCGCCATCGAAGCTCATCACCTTTCCGTTCGTGCCCATGTCCATGCGCGTCGCGGAGCTCATGACGCCGTTATTGCCCAGGCCGCTGGTGTCGGCCACATTTGAGTCGTCGCCCACGCCCATATCGAAGTGGAGGACCAATCCCACCGGCCAATCGCCCGCGGGCTGCCGCACGACGACAAGCAGCAGTTGGCTCACTGGAATCGTGACCCGGCCGAAATTGGTGTTCAGGACCATCGTGTCCGCCGCCATGCGGCCGTTCAGGATGTCCTTGTTGTGCATCATCGCCTTCGCGGTGTGCTCCGGCGTGGCGTCAAATTGAATGTTGAGGATTTCATCATAGGCGATCTCGACTTCGGCGTACGCGGTCACGATCCGCAATTTGCCCTCCTCCGGTGTGCCGATGAGACGCGAACCGTCGATGAGGTCGACGATCAGGCGTGTGGCCGGCCTGGCATTGCCCGCTTCGGGGGTGGATGCGGGCGAGGGGTCCGCCCCGCGCAGTTGAAACGCAGCGCATAGCGAAAGCAGAAACCACAGGCTTCCACGCATGAACGCATCTTTCCCCTTGGCCGAAGGTTGTCAACTTGAAACGGGCTGACCTGCCGCGGGTTCCATTGCTCCGCCGCTGTTTTACTTTCCGCGCACTCGCACAAATTTCGCCCCGTCCATGGTGAAGGACGAGCTTTTCCCCGTGAACTCATGCCTCCCTCCGCTGGTTTCCGTGACCACCACCACGGGACGCCCTTTCTCAAGCCGGACTTTGCCGCCCTCATCCCTGGAAAGATCGACAGTGACCTCAGCGGCAATTCCAAGGGTCCGGAATGCCAGTACGTCGCCGATGCTCCATGCGCCGTTGCGTTTTACGAGCAGGAAAAGCGCGCCGATGCAACTGGGCGTGGCTTGCGTGGGAGGCCGGGCGATGACAAAAACAACCGCGCAATCATCGCTCTTCCATGAGACCTCCGCCGATTCAGTCTTGGCGGCCATCACAGGCCTGCCCTTCTGCGTATCATCCTCCTGGCCGGGTTCAGCAGTCGTGAAAAGCGGTGTGAGATCATTGCGGGCCACCGCGGGCTGAAACGCTTGCGCCCCCGCGACAAATTCCTTCACCGAGGCAAAAGTCGCCTGGCGCGAAAAATCCCCTGCAGACGCCCGCGACATCACCAACGCCGCCACAAACAGCCACACCGCAATTCTGAGCGCATTAGTCATTCCATATTGCCCGGACACCACTCACCTCTGCGAATCGTACACCGCCTTGATCTCGGCGGCGCTCAATGGCCTGTTAAACATCGCCACCCCCGACATCGCGCCGAGGAACGTGTTTTGGAAACTATCCGAGCGGCCGCCCACGGCGGCATCGGCGTCGAATACGAATTCCCCCTGCATCGGCGGCCCGGGATGCGCGACGCCATCGATGTAAAACACCACGGTGCCGCCATCCTTGGTCACGGCGACATGGTGGAATCCCTCGTCGTTGATCCCGACGTTGCAGAACGAGCCGGCGAAATCGGCCTTGTTGAGATAGAGATTGCCGCCCCCCTCGATGCCGAAGCCGAATCCGCCGTGCGGGTAACTCACCAGGTCGGCCCAGCTCGATGTCTTGCATACCTTCCCGGCGGTGGCGCGCTTGATCCAGGCCATGATCGTGAAGTTTTGCAGGTGCAGGGCTTTCGGGTCGCCGAGCGAAATCATCTGGCCGTCGCCGTCGAAATTCATCCCGCGGCGCCCGTTGATGCTGGCGATCGCGGGCGCGCCCACGAGCACGCCATCGTTCCCGCTACCACTTGCGTCGGGCACGCGTTTTCCCTCGAGCCGGTCGAGCGGGAAATAAAACACGAGGCCGTCGGGCAGCGGCGTGCCCACGGCGCGGAGGCGGACGATCTGCGCGAGCGGGATCGTGACCGCGCCGAACGATGTCTTTAACGCGATGCCGTTTGCCGCCGCCAGCCTGCCCTTCAACTGGTCGCCGTTTTGGAGGCCGATCTCCACCGCCCGGTCCGGCCCGGTGAATTCGACGGTGCGAATCCGCGCGACCTGGATTTCCACGTCGGCGAATTGCGTGGTGAGCTTGAGCTTCCCGCCATCGCCCTCGGGCGGCGCGCCCACGATGCTCGAGCCATCGGCGAGTTCGAGCGCCAATTGTGCCAATTGCGGGGTCGATGCGTCCGGGACGGCCGACGCGGCTTCCGCAGCGGCATCCGCTTTTTGCGCAGCCGGCGGCTTCTGCGATTCGTAGACCGCCTTGATTTCGTCCCCGGTGAGGCCGCGATTAAAAACGGCCAGCTCGCTCATCAACCCGAGGATGCCGTTCACGTGCTGCATCGGCTCGGCCCCCGCCGCGAAAGCGGTATTGAATTCGAAATCTGGACCCAAGTCCGCCGATGGGAAGGCGACGCCATCGAGGTAAAAGACGACCTTCTTGTCCTTCCGCGTCACGGCGACGTGGTGAAACGATTCGTCATTCACCTGGCACGTCGAGAATGTGCCGCCAGCGCCGGTTTTCTCCAGCAGCAGCGAGCCATCCTGCTGCATCCCGAAGCTGTACGCGCCGGCGCCGCCGCCGAAAATCACCGCGTGCGGCTCTCCATAGGAAGCGAACTGGGAGTCCACGGTGATCATGTTCAAGCGTCCGCGCCGGACCCAGGCCATGATCGTGAAATCCTGGGTCTTCAATTTTTCGCCGTCGCCTTTTACGGTCACCACCTCGCCGCGTCCGTTGAAACTCTCGGAGCCCCCGCCCTCCTTCCTCCCCACGCTCACGTAGCTTGCGCCGACCGGCGTGCCGTTGTAACCCGAGCCGCTCGAATCGACGATGTCGGTCCCTTCGTCCTTGTCGAACGCATAACGCAACACGCAGCCCGCGGGGAGCGGTTTCCCCGCGAAAACACCGCCATTCAGCACCTCGATGCGCGCCACTTTTTCCATCGGGATCACGATGTCACCGTAGCTGGTCTTGAGCGCGATTTCGGTGAGTGAGAACTTTGCCTTGATCAAATCGCCGTTTTGCAGGCTCACGCGCGCGGGGTGGTCCGCTCCCGCGTCGAACTCGACCGAGCGGAATTCCGCCAGCGGCAAATCCGCGGCGGCGTAATCCGTTGCGATTTTGAAGTGGTCCGCCGAGGGCGTCCCGATGACGCGGGAGTGGTCGAAAAGATCGACCGCGAGCTGGGGCGCAGCGGTTTTTGCCGGGGAGGCGGGTGGAGTTTGTGCTGTTAAAACAACCGAAAACAGCAGCAGGCAGACCAGCGGGAGGATCCGGTTCATGGCGGAATGGTTTTCCGGGGTGCGCCGCATGTCAATTTGAATCGGCTGGGGGTGAGCACGGAGATAACGGCCTCCTCGACGGAAATCTTGAAAGAATCGCGCGGCCA
>DASZPK010000145.1:0-3333 GCA_035550335.1 Chthoniobacteraceae bacterium
ACTATGAAGCGATTTTCTGGGTGCCAAAATCCGCCTTCTGCTCCCCGAACCCGCCTGATGGAATCATCGACACCCCGCCCCTCGACACTCCCGTGAAGACATTGGAGCAGGGCGAAAACGAATGGGCATACGTCCTCGGCCTCAGCGACTCTTCCAACTCCGACTTCCCCCTCCTCACCGACGGCTTCGCCAACCCCGCCACTCATACGTACACCACGGGCCTGTCGAAAAAAGGCGGTCGGCTCGACGGCAAAAATACCGTCGTGGTCTACGTGGATGGCCACGGCGTCCTCGTTCGCGTTGACCCGGCGTCGATGCAAGTCCTCGGGCCAAACCCCGTCGGCCCCACGCCGTACGGCGACATCTTCACCACCGGCCACGCCTCCATGGGCTGGCTCCAGCCCGAAAACAAAGTTGTCAACCCGAGGTGACCATGCCCGTGTAAAACACCGTTGCCGCACGCGCGCCCCAAAAAAATAACGAACATCGAATCGCGCGGTAACAATTTGGTAACATGCGTGTGATTCAATGTCCCCGATGAAACCCGCCCCGTTGCGCCGCACAGCGAGCGCGCTCACATACACCGAAGTGATTGTTCTCATTTTCGTCGTTTGCGTGCTGGTGACCATCGCCTTGCCGCCAATTGATAGCAATCGTCACAGGGGCTTCGACGTCCAATCCCTCAACAACGCCAAGCAAATCGCCCTCGCCATGCGCCTCTACGCCGATGACCACGACGGCAAATTCCCCTCGTTCACCCTCCGGAACGGCGCGCCCACCACCACCCCAGTGGCCGATTCCAACACCGCCTTCGCCCAGCTTTTCCCCACCTACGTCAGCGAAGAAGCGCTCTTCTGGGTGCCGCAATCCGCCTTCTGCTCCACCAAGCCGCCCGACGAAATCACCGACACTCCGCCGCTCGACACGCCCGTGAAGACATTGGAACAGGGCGAAAACGAATGGGCATACGTCCTCGGCCTGCGGGCCGACTCCAGCAAGGATTTTCCCCTCGTTGCCGACGGCTTCGCCAACCCCGCCGCTCATACATACACCACCGACAAATCGAATAAAGGCGGCCATCTTGAAGGCGGGCGCGCCATCGTCATCCACGTGGACGGAAGCGGCATCATCACCCACCTCGACCCCGCCACCCTGCAAGTCACCGGCTCCAACGGCGGCACGTCTCCCGGCGACATCTTCACCACCGGCCACGCCGCCATGGGCTGGCTCCAGCCCGAAAACAAAGTGGTCAACCCGAGATAACAATGTAACACAATATCATGGATGCGCCTCCTCGCAAATCCGCGCCGACCTATACGGAGATATTTGTCACCCTCGTCCTGGTCGTTGTCGTGGGCGTCCTGCTCGGCGTCTATAAGACATGGATTCCTTGGAAGATCAACAACGTCAAGGTCCTCGGCAATGCCAGGCAAATCGCCCTCGCCCTGCAACTCTACGCCCAGGACCACGGCGGCAAATTTCCGTCCTACACCCTCCAAAACGGTACACCCACCACCACGCCCGTCGCCGATTCCAACACCGCCTTCGCGCAGCTTTTTCCAACCTACGTGGACCAGGAGGCGCTCTTCTGGGTGCCCCAATCCGCCTTCTGCTCCCCCAACCCACCCGACGAAATCATCGACAAACCGCCGCTCGACTCACCCGTGCAAACCCTGAAGAGCGGCGAAAACGAATGGGCATATGTCCTCGGCCTTGGCACCTCTTCCGGGCCGGAATTCCCGCTCCTGGCCGACGGCTTCGCCGATCCGGTCGCGCACACCTACACTTCCGACCGGTCAAAAAAGGGCGGTGTCTGGAACGGCAGGAAAGCCCTGCTTATCCACGCTGACGGCAGCGCCAATGTGCTCGATGTGAATCAATCGACAATGACCATCACCGGATCCAACGGCGGCCCGGCTCCCGGCGATATCTTCACCACCGCCAATTCCGCGAATGGCTGGTTGGGGCCGGATAATACCGTCGTAAACCCGAAATAAAGTTTTTCACGAGTTACAACGCTTGTTAATACTTCCCGGCATCGGCACGAAACCATGAATGAACCCCCAGGCAACCTGACGACACCGCCGCGCCGGCCCGCCCGGCTTGCCCTCTCCATGCTGGGCGTCACATTGGGCCTCATGGTTCTCGGTTACGTGTGTTTCATGACCGCCGATCCCCGCAAAGGAGGCGTCGATTTAATCGGCGCAGGTCTGCTGCTCATCGCCGGCGCACTTGTCTTTGCGGTCACGCTTGCGTGGTGGATTATTAAAACAGCCGTTATCACCATGGCCACGCATGTGCCGAACAAGGCCGAGGTGGTCGTTGTTATTGCGGTGGTCGCCATCCTGGCGCTTCTCCTGCCGCCCGCTTATTCAAACTTGTCGGAAAGGAGCCGGCAGGCATCCGCCCTGCACAACGCGCAGAGCATCGCCATGGCGATGAGACTCTACGCCAGTGACAACAACGGCCAATACCCCTCCTACACTCTCCGCGACGGCAAGCCGACAACCACGCGTGTTGCCGATTCCAACACCGCCTTCGCGCAGCTCTTCCCCACCTACGTCACTTACGAAGGCATTTTCTGGGTCAAGAACTCCGGCTTCTGCTCCGCCAACCCGCCTGACGAAGTCAGGGATGACCCGCCCCTCGAAACCCCCGTGCACACTTTGGCAAAAGGCGAAAACGAATGGGCCTACGTCCCCGGCCTCACCGATTCCAGCAATCCCGCCGTGCCCCTCATCGCCGACGGCTTCGCGAATCCTG
Organism: Chthoniobacteraceae bacterium; assembly: GCA_035550335.1. GTDB lineage: Bacteria > Verrucomicrobiota > Verrucomicrobiia > Chthoniobacterales > Chthoniobacteraceae > DASZPK01. Next base: position 2,764 of record DASZPK010000145.1, read on the forward strand.
CCACCCACACCTACGCCACGCAGCCTGAGCAAAGAGGAGGTGTCTGGAAAGGCAGGAAAGCAATCGTGGTTCGCGCCGATTCCAGCGGGGCCATCGTTTCCATCGATCCCGCAACGCTGCAAGTTCTCGGGCCCAACGGCGGCCCGGCTCCCGGCGATATCTTCACCACCGCCAATTCCGCGAATGGCTGGCTCCAGCCCGAAAACAAAGTTGTCAACCCGAAGTGACGCGGCCCCGCTGCGTCGCGGTCGCGACGATGCACCTTTGGAAAATCGCGATGCCACCGGATACGCTATCGATGGGGCCATTAGGAAACGCTGGATCTCATCGTGTATCCGATGATGTGAAAATATAGCAGTCCGCGCCGCTTGCCGCACATCTGGCCGAAGGCCAGCCAAATCTCCTTGAGCGCCTTTCCCCTGTTCAAAAAGGCTTGCCAACCGTCTACGACCGCCGACAATCCTTCCCCGCCAACCAACCCCACCCCCATGAAAACGATCCCCTCCCTCCGCCCTGTTTTCTTTGCCCTCATCGCAATCTTTTTTGCCGCCACGCCTCAGGCGCAGGCCG
>DASZPK010000146.1:0-4108 GCA_035550335.1 Chthoniobacteraceae bacterium
GGTAGTCGTCCCAATCCCAGCCGCTGTCGTCGGCATGCTCGAATCCCTCGCCCTCGATCTCGCCGGTGATTTCGTGCAGGTCGGGAAACGCCTCGGCGGAGGGGGGTGACTGGTGGGTGAGGTTTTTTTCGAGCGGCAGGCGCAGATTGCGGATGCGGGTGAGGATTTCCAGCCACGGCAGCACGAGCCAGATGGAGGCGCTGAGAAGACCGACGAGGACATTCCGGTCGCTGCAGAAGTAGCCCAGCATGAACGTGGCGATGAAAATGCCGAGCGCGCCGAGCTTGTGCAGCACCATGTGCCGGAAAGTGCGCAGTGCAATGCCCAAGGTGCCCACACCCAGTATTAATAGCAGCGAGGCTAACATCGGCGTATGCGTGTTCGAAGGATACGGATAATACTAATTCGAATCAGGTTGAATACTGTGCTTTTTCAGAAAAATTTCAAGTTCATCGGAGCCGAAATCCGCGAGCACCAGGCCGTCCGCAACGAGCGTGGGGGTGTAGCGCTGGCCGGAAAGGCGGATCATTTCATCATAGGCCGCGGGGTCGCGCAGGACGTCGATTTCCTCGTAGCGGTACCCGCGCTTGTCCAAATAATGCTTGGCGGTGATGCACCAGGAGCACCAGTTTTTTACATAGAGTTTCAGAACCACTCAAAAACAGTAGGCACTCCGCTCCGGCTCGTCAACCGGTTCGCCCGTGCGCGCCGCGGACAAAACCCTTGGCATGGGACGGGCACATGTTATGAGAAGCGCGATGCCCGGATTCGAATCGATAGCGCCCGCTCGGGGGGGCGGCCTGCGTGCGTGCCTCGCGCTGGCGCTGCTGGCTTTCGCGATTTACAACGCCAACCTGCGGCTGGTGACCTCGGGCGACAATTTCCCGGCGCGCTACCTGCCGTTCGCGATCCTTGGCCACGGCACATTGTATCTCGACCCGGTGGAGAAGGCGGTGAGCCAGGGGCGGGCGCAGCCGTATTGGATGGTGCCGGGGAGGAATGGGCATGTCGTTTCGCAATATCCCGTGGTCACGCCGGCGCTCGTTGCGCCGCTGTATCTTCCCGCGGTGGCGTATCTCGACGCGCGCGGCTGGACGGATGAGCGCCTCGAACGGCTCGCGCGATTAATGGAAAAGATATCCGCGACGATCATCGCCAGCCTATCGGTGGCGGTTGTTTATTTGCTGCTGCGGCGAAGGACGGACCCGCGCACGGCGACGCTCATGGCGGTCGCGTACGCGTTTGGCACGAACACATGGATGATCGGCAGCCAGGGATTGTGGCAACACGGGATGGGGGAACTGCTGCTCGCGGTGGCGCTGCTGCTGGTCACCGGGCAGTATGGCGCGGCGAGGGCGTTTGCGGTTGGGACGGTGTGCGCGCTCGCGGCGTTCAACCGCCCGCCCGATGCGCTCCTCGCGGCGGCAATCGGGCTTTACGCTTTGCGATGGGCGGGGCGCGGGTTTGCATTGGTGGTGGCGGGGGCCGTCGGGCCGTCGGCATTGCTGCTCGCTTACAACATCGGCGCGGTTGGGTACCTTGCGGGCGGCTATGCGATCGCCGAGAATGCGGAGTTTTTCAGGTTCAGCCTGCCGCTGGGGGTGGCGGGGCTGTTGTTCAGTCTCGGGCGCGGGCTGTTTGTTTTCACTCCGTTTCTGCTCGCGCTGGCGCTTGTGCCGTGGGGCTGGAAACGCGGGGAGCGGGCCGGCGGCCTGGCGATCATGGTTTGCATGGCGGTTGTGTTACAACTGTTGTTCTACGCGAAAATCGACTGGCGGGGCGGCTCGGCATGGGGCCCGCGATATCTCACCGACATGCTCCCGTTGCTCGTGTGGCTGGTTGCGCCCGCGGTCGCGGGTTTGGGTCGTGCGGGGCGGGTGGTGTTTTGTGCGGCGGTGGCGGTTTCGATCGCGATCCAGGCGGTGGGGGCGTTTTGGTACACCGGAAAAAGCGACGAGGCGATGAACGTTTCCGGCCCGGACCACATGCGTTCGATGTGGAACCTGAAAAGCACGCCGTTCATTGCGGAACTCCGGCATCCCGCGGCGTATCGCGACTTGTTCGCCAGGGTCGGGGGCGCGATCGAGACCGTCACCGGCGCGGAAATCCCCGCAGGCGCGCCGCTCACGGTCACCGGCTGGACGCTCACCGACGACCACCTTCCCTCGAATGTCGTGGTGAATTTATACGCCGTGCATGGCACGTGGCTGACGGGCGATGAACAGCCGCCGTTCCAGGTCATCCGGACGTTCGATCCCCGCGGCGGATGGACCGCGACGCTGCAAACCGCCGGGCTGCCGCCGGGCGAATACGCCATCCAGGTGACCGCGCAGGGAGGCGAGGGCGGCGAATATCTGCCGGTGGAATTGCGCCCGCTCAAGCTCCTGCCGGCGGAGCGTGAGCAGAAGTCCCCGCAAGATTGACGCCGCGCGAGGACTGATGCAGAGTGTCAAACAACCGGGAAAACCATGCGCGCCCGATGAACGCAACGAAGACAACGCGGCTTCTTTCCATTGCCCGGCCCGGGCGCGTGGTTTGCGCGGCGTTGTGTTGGTTCCTCTCCGCCGGTTGGTGCGGCGCGCAGATGCAGCGCGGCTGGAGGGACAGGGACGTCGACAAGGATGCCATCGGCGTCGCGACCGGGATGCTGCTCCAGGCGGTACAGGTCATGGACGCCGCGGTGTGGCGCGTGGAGGTGCGCATCCAGCAAAAAGAGATCGTGGTGCGCACCGGCGAGGAAAGCGACTGGCGTCCCGCGGGCTCGGCTTCCGGTTTGATCTCGGGCGGCGATTTCGATTTTACCGGCAAGGGCGATCCCATCGGCAACATCCACCGCATCGGGATCAATGTGAATATGTGGACCACCGGCGACAACGGCAAGACTTGGGAGATCGGCACGCGCAACCCGAACATTCCGGAGTTCTGGGTCGTGGGGCTGCCGTTGCGCGGGTGGACCGCGCACACGATGTTTGAGCCGATGGGGCGCGAGGAACATGAGGACGGCTTCTGGCTGCATGTCCGCTCGTGGCACAGCGAGCAGCCGATCGACTGCTGGTTTTCGATGAACGAAAAAGGCGAGCCGGCGTGCGTGCGCCGCGTCGAGGCGCAATTCACCGATCCCACCGTGCGGGCGATGCGCAAACGCAGCTTCTTGTACACCGTCGAAATCACCCCCGCGAAGCAGGGTGAAAAAATCGCGGCGCCCGGGGTGAAATGAGCGCGTCCGCCGACGGGCGTTTGGAGTTGCTTCCAGCCGGGCGAAAGCCGAGACTCGCCGCATGAGGCCGATTTCGCACGTTTGCGCGGTGTTTGTTTTTGCGATGTTTATCATTGCAAACATCTTTCTTCTCGCGCATGGCGTTCGCGACGTGGTGGGGATCGCGCTTGCCGCATTTTGCGTGCTTCAGCTTCTCGGCATGTTCGCCGCCCCTCGCGACCGCCGCCAGCACCGTCTCGGCTCCGTGCTGCTCGTCCTCATCGCGATCAACGCCCTCTACGACCTCGCGCTGCGCCCCGCCTACCTCCTCTACACGCATGCGCCGGATGTCAAACAAACGTGGGGGCTCGTCGCGGGAAACGTCCTTGCCTCGGCGGCGATTTTTTATCTCGCTTACGATTTTGCGTTTGGCGAGGCGAGCCGCAGGTTCTTCAGTTCGTCGACCGCTAAAAAGTAACGAAAGCGCCCTTATTGCGCGGGCCCGTAATTCAAGTAGAAAAGGTTTTGGAAGATTTCGCCCGGGTCGTATTTGCGTTTGAGCGCGAAGAAATCCGCAGCTTGCGGGTAGGCCTGCGCGAATTGTTCACGCGTGGCGTGCGGGCGGTACGGGAGATAATAAGTGCCGCCGCATTGCAGCGCGGCGTCGATCATTTCGCCGGTGAATTTTTTCATCGCGGCGTCGGACTGCGGGTCGATGAGCAGGTGGAACAGCATCACGAGACCGAACATGTCGCCGCGCGCGTAGCGGAGAAAGGCGTCGTGGTCGGCGTTCACCTCGCGCACGGTGATGTTGAGGAGGTCGGGCTTGTAGCGGAGGAGAATCGGACGGATTTTTTCCACGAACGCCGCAAGCTGCGCGGGCGGGACGAAATATTCGTGCAGGATTTCCAC
>DASZPK010000147.1:0-7977 GCA_035550335.1 Chthoniobacteraceae bacterium
TGGCTTCAGCCCGGTGCCCTCCCGCCCGGTAGAACCCAAAAACCATAAAAAAGTTGCACCTTCCCCCCTAACACCGTGGCTTTAGCCCGGTGTCCCGCCGGCCCCGCAAAAACACCCAGCCGTTTCCAACGGCTTCCCCCATCCAATTTCAGTTTTCAGCTCTCAACTTTCCGCTTTTCCAACGCCACCACCTCCAGCGGACACCCCTCCCAATTATCCCGCCAGCACACAATCACATCGCACCCCGCCACATCATGCCCATGCCGCTCGAAATTCCGGCTCTCATACTCAAACTCAATCCGCACCCCCACCCACACCCCCGGCCCCACCCGCCGCTTCGCCACGCAATCCGGAAACCCCGCCTGCGCCGACTCCACATAAAACCCCAGCTCCTCCGCCATCATCCCGAAAAGCAGCACCACCCCCATCTCATTCATCGGCGCATTCCGCATCCCCGCGCGCCCATCCAGCGGCTCCCCGCACACATTTCTCATTGCGCTCCCGTCGCGTAAACCAGGAACCAGGAACGTCGAACCAGGAACTTGCCTTTCCCCAGCCTGCCCTGAGCCTGTCGAATGGGCCCTCCTCTCCACATTCTTCCAAGACCCAAACCTCCTCCGCAGCGTCCCCGAGTAATACTTCCCCCGCTTATCATACTCCCGCACCCCCGCCGCATGACCCAGCTCCCGCGACACCCGACCCCAATCCTCCAGCAACCGCCCATCATCTACCCGCGCCCCATGGAGATCGTCCATGTATCCTGCCTCCAGCAGAGCCCCATTCCACCCCCCGAAAAGCCGCCGGATTTCTTGCGGCGAAATCCCGCTCATATCCACAAACTCCCTCAAAGCCATCCTCCTCCCATTTCCCTTCACCACCCGTCGCACCTCCTCCAGCACCTCATCCCGCCCCCGCGGCATCGTAAACTCCGAACTCATCCCCATATGAGCGCCGCTTCTTGATGCCGCTCCGCGCAAAGTCAACTCAAAAACGGCGAAGCCGACCCGAACGCGTTTTTTCGCATCGCCTTCCCAATAACATTGTTTTAAAACCCCCACGTGTCCGATACCACCTCCCAGCAATTCCTCCGCGACCTCGACAAAAAACTCTGGGCCGCCGCCGACCGCCTACGCGCCAATCTCGATGCCGCCGTTTACAAGCACGCCGTCCTCGGCCTGATCTTTCTTAAGTACGTCTCCGACTCCTTCGCCGTCCGCCAGGCCGAGATCGAGGCCCAGCTTCGCGACCCGAAGAGCGACTACTTCCTCGACCCCGCCGATTACGGCGGCGCCACCAGCCCGGAATACCTCGAAGCCATCCGCGCCGAGCTCGAAGAGCGCGACTACTACATCGAGAAAAACGTCTTCTGGGTCCCCGCCCTTGCCCGGTGGAAGACCCTCCAGGATAGCGCCCCGCTCCCTCCCGGCACGGAGATCGAGATCACCAACGGCAAAAAATCCACCTACAAGATCACCTCCACCGGCAAGCTCATCGACGACGCCCTCGACGCCGTCGAGAAAGAAAACCCGAAGCTGAAAAACGTCCTCGATAAGCGCTACGCCCAGCTCCAGCTCCCGCCCGAGAGCATGATCGGCCTCATCAACCTCATCTCCTCCATCCCCTTCCAGCACGCCGACCTCCACGCGAAGGACATCCTCGGCCACGTCTACGAGTATTTCCTCGGCGAATTCGCCATGGCCGAGGGGAAAAAAGGCGGCCAGTACTTCACCCCGAAATCCATCGTCTCCCTCATCGTCGAAATGCTTGAGCCTTACGAGGGGCGCGTCTATGATCCCGCATGTGGCTCCGGCGGATTCTTCGTCCAGAGCGAGAAGTTTGTTGAGAGCCACGGCGGCAACCTCGGAAACCTCTCCATCTACGGCCAGGAAAGCAACCCCACCACTTGGCGCCTCGCCGCTATGAACATGGCCATCCGCGGCATCGGCTTCAATTTCGGCAAGGAACCCGCCAATAGCTTCACCAACGACCAGCACCCCGATCTCCGCGCCGACTTTGTCATGGCGAATCCCCCGTTCAATGTCAGCGAATGGTGGGACCCCAAGCTGGAGGACGACGCCCGCTGGAAATACGGCACCCCACCCAAGGGCAATGCCAATTTCGCCTGGCTCCAGCACATGCTCTTTCACCTCGCCCCGCAGGGCAGCATGGCCCTCCTCCTAGCCAATGGCTCCATGAGCAGCGGCTCCGGCGGCGAAGGCGACATCCGCCGGAAACTCATCGAGGCCGACCTCGTCGAGTGCATGGTCGCCCTCCCCGGCCAGCTCTTCACCAATACCCAGATCCCCGCCTGCATCTGGTTCCTCACTAGAAGCAAAAAAGCGCGCGGTGAGTACCGCGACCGCTCCGGTCAGACTCTCTTCATCGATGCCCGCAAACTTGGTTACATGATCGATCGTGTCTTGCGTGCTTTCACGTCGGAAGATTTAGAAAAGATCACGGGCACTTTCCGCAGATGGAAACGCAGCACTTCCGTATACGCCGACGTTTCCGGTTTCTGCAAATCGGCGAACTCCGAAGAAATCGCTGCACACAACTTCGTTCTCACGCCCGGCCGATTCGTTGACGCGGAAGATGTTGAGGATGACGGCGAACCGTTTGATGCAAAGATGTCGCGACTTGTCGCCGAGTTGAATGTTCAGTTTGCTGAGGCTGCAGAACTTGAGCAGGCGATTAAGGTGAACCTATCGAAGATTGGATACAATGGGTGAACGCAAGTTACGGCCATTAGGTGAAATTTGTGAATTTCGCGGTGGGCAGGGATTTCCACAGAAGCATCAAGGCGTTACCGTTGGTGAATATCCGTTCATCAAAGTTAGTGACATGGAGCTGCCGGCCAACCGATACCGAATCACAAGTGCTAATCATTGGATTGACGAGGCGACAAGAAAACAACTCCGCGCAAAACTTCATCCTGCAACGAGCACAGTTTTTGCCAAAATTGGAGTCGCACTGACCTACAACCGTCGCCGGTTACTTTCACGTCCCACCATCGTTGACAACAATATGATGGCCGCAGTGCCTAAAGAATCAGAAGTCGATTCTTTGTTTCTTTACTACCTTCTCAAGGCAACTGACTTCAACAAGGTGGTATCAGGAACTGCACTTCCATATATCAACGGCTCCGACTTGGCTAAAATGGAAGTAGAAGTTCCGCCGTTACTTGAGCAAAAAGCCATAGCGGCTGTGCTTGGTGGGCTGGACGAAAAGATCGAGTTGAATCGGCGGATGAACGCGACGCTGGAGGCGATGGCGCGGGCGCTGTTCCAGAGCTGGTTCGTGGATTTCGACCCCGTCCGCGCCAAACAGGAAGGCCGCACCCCCTCGGGCCTCGACGAATCCACCGCCGCCCTCTTCCCCGCCCAATTCCAAGACTCCGAACTCGGTCAAATTCCGCAAGGGTGGGATATTGCGCGTCTCGATGACATTGCGACGATTACGATGGGACTTTCTCCCGCAGGAGATAGCTACAACGCAGACGGCATTGGAATACCATTGATCAATGGCCCCGTGGAATTCGGTGATTATTTTCCTGTGAAGACGAAGTGGAGCGTCGCGGCAACTAGGTTTGCCGCTGACGGTGATCTCATTTTCTGCGTGCGTGGTTCGACAACTGGCAGGCGAGTAATTGCGGACGGCGAGTATTGTATAGGTCGTGGGGTTTGCGCGATTCGCGCCAAAAATGGGCTCAACGGTTTCCTATATCAAACCATCAATGTTGACCTTGATCGCTTACTTCAAAAAACGACCGGCTCAGTATTCCCGAATCTCAGCGCACCTGACATCAAAGGTTTCAAAGTGCTCAAGCCGAGCAATGAAATCTTGGGTGTATATGAACGCATTACAAAGCCGTTTATACGACGAATCCAGCAGAATCATTACCAATCACGGACTCTCATTTCTCTGAGAGACGCGCTCCTTCCAAAATTGTTGTCAGGTTCTCTCAGGGTTCCTTGACGCCGCCATGCCTCTTCTTACTTCCCAGAACATTGAGTCGGAAATAAGCTACGCCTATTTGCATGCCGTATGCGCAAAAGCAGGAATGTCATGTCAAGTAGCGGATCGACATTTGGACGGCGCTGGTGTCGACGCAACGATTTCTGCTTATGACAAGTTTGCTCCTGATTCTACAATCACCGATATCAGCATCCATGTTCAACTGAAGGCGACAACAATGCAACCCCGCCGGCGAAACGGTCGCCTACCGTATTTCATGAGTGATGTGAGCCGATACGGCAAACTCAGAAATGCTGGGACGATGCCCATAAGGATTCTAGTGGTTCTTTTTCTTCCTAGATCCAATTCACAGTGGCTCACTTGGTCAGACCAGTGTTTAACACTTCAGCGATGCGCATATTGGGTAAGCTTGCGCAACGCCCCCGAATCAACAAATAAAAGTGGACAGACCATTTATTTGCCGGAGTCGCAGGCGTTTTCGCCAAACGGTTTGCGCATGCTTATGGTTCGACTCTCCCGAAAAGAGGATCTTATATATGAAGTCTGAAGATCTTTTGCGGCGAACTCTGATGGTAGATCCGTTGGCGTTCCGGGAATATGCCGAATCTCATGGGTGGAGATTGTCGCCTGAGGTTGATCAAACCAAATTATTTCTCTTCACAAATCGCGAATGGAATCTGCGCCAGCTTTTAATTCCGATACAAGAAAAGAATGAAGACTACGGCCAGGCTGTTCTGGACGCAGCTTATCGCCTAGCAGAACTAGAGAGACGTCCGGTGGAAGATGTCATTGAAGATTTATTAACGCCTAGTTCGGACGTATTGCGATTTCGAATCTCCTCAAAAGATACTGAACAAGGCTCGATTGCATTGACCAGCGCTATCGGCTTGATGGCAGGCATTAAGAAGGCCTTGCTTTCTGCCGCCTGCAGTGTCAACCACCCAAAACGACATCATCCAAGAATGGGTTGGACAGAAGCAACGCGCTTTATCGATAGCTGTCATCTTGGACAAACCGAGCCAGGTAGTTTTGTTGTCAAAATTTACTGCCCGTTGCAACTGGAGCAAGAAATAGTAGATCGGCGGATGGCAGAGTCGTTTGAACGACGTGCCGTACAGATGTTTCTAGAATCGAGCTATGTTTTGGTTCGTTCAATAGACGCTGATAACATTAAATCAGTATATTCAAACGACGAACGCAAAATACAGATTTCAGCAAATTTGTGTGAAGCGCTCTTGGAAATTCATTATTCAAACGAAGAGGCGGACATCGCGATTACTGCTCAAGGGGCCAGTGGCTATCCACATATACTACAGAAAGAGTTGATGATGCCGATCGTATTCACGCCCGAGCATTTCCCAGCAATCCTCCAAATATATGAGCGGCTAAGATTTCCTAAGCGCTCGTTTCAAGCCAAGTTTTCGGGAACAGTTATCGGTTTATCTGGGACGATGCGTCGGAGGCAGCCCGCTGGTGAGGTAACTCTTCTGATACAACACAGAGAAAACATGATTCATGTTAAAACGATGTTGGGAATCGCGGAATATGAACTAGCAGATAAAGCTCACATGACTGGAAAAAAAATCGAACTTCACGGAATACTTCAGTTGGGAAAACGAACTCACCGTATTACTGACGTGAGCGAATTTAAGATAGTCCAATGATCACCGAAGACCAACTCGAACAACTTGTCATCCAGTGGTTCCAGGACACCGGCTGGAGTTACGCGAACGGCGCCGATATCGCCCCGGAAGGCTCGGCGCCCGAGCGCGCGGATTTCCGAACGGTCGTTTTGAAAGCCCGCCTCGCGGCAGCGGTTCAACAGCTCAATCCCAAACTTCCTCCCGCGGCCGTGGAGGAAGTCGTGCACATCGTCACGACCCCCACGGAAACCAGCCTCCCCCGCAACAATCGCGGATTTCACCGCCTCTTGATGGACGGCGTGAAGATCGAGTTCACCAATGCAAAGGGCGACAAGGAGACCGACCGCGCGCAACTCATCGATTTTCAAAAACCCTCCAACAACGATTTTCTCGTCGTCAATCAATTCACCGTCACAGGCACGAAAAAGCCGCGCCGCCCCGATCTCGTAGTATTCGTCAACGGCCTGCCACTCGGGATCGTAGAGCTGAAGAATCCTGCCGATAAGAATGCGGACATCTGGAAAGCATACACCCAGCTCCAGACCTACAAGGACGAAATCAGCGACCTGCTCGTGTTCAATGAGGCGCTCGTGGTGAGCGACGGCATGAACGCCCGCGTCGGCTCGCTCACTGCGACGCCCGAGTGGTTCATGCCGTGGCGCACGATCGCCGATGAGAACGACCGGCCTGCGCTGGAATTCGAGTTGGAGAAGGTGGTCCGCGGTTTTTTCCGGCCCGATCTTTTTCTCGATTACATCCGCTATTTCGTGCTCTACGAGCAGGAAGGCGACAGGTTGATCAAGAAGATTGCGGGCTACCATCAATTCCACGGCGTTAGGGAAGCGGTACGAGTCACGCTCATCGCCTCGGCCACGGAGGAGAGCAGCCGCGTGAAGGAAGACCTGCGGGCGACCTACGGAAAAGTGGTCGAGCCCGGCTCGCGCAAGGCCGGCGTCTTCTGGCACACGCAAGGCTCGGGCAAAAGCATCTCGATGTGCTGCTACGCCGGGAAACTCCTGCAGCAGCCCGAGATGAACAACCCGACGCTGGTGGTCGTGACCGACCGCAACGATCTCGACGGCCAGCTTTTCCAGCAATTCAGCGCCGCAAAGGACCTCCTCAAGCAGACCCCAGAGCAGGCCGAGAGCCGCGAGCAACTCCGCGAGATGCTCGCGTCGCGCAAAGCAGGCGGCATCATTTTCACCACGATCCAGAAATTCTCCCTCACCGAAGGCGAAAAAGCCCATCCTCTCCTCTGCGACCGTTCCAATGTGGTCGTGATCTCCGATGAAGCCCACCGCAGCCAGTACGGATTAAAGGGACGCCTGAATACAAAAACCGGCGAGTATGTCTTCGGCAACGCAAAGCACATGCGCGACGCGCTGCCCAACGCCTCCTTCATCGGCTTCACCGGCACCCCCATCGCGCTGGAGGACCGCGACACCCGCGGCGTCTTCGGCGATTACGTCTCGATCTACGACATCCAGGATGCCGTCGACGACAAGGCCACCGTCCCGATTTATTACGAGAGCCGCCTCGCCCGCCTCGACATCAACCGCGACGAGATCGACGCGCTGAATCAGGACGTGGAGGAAGTGATCGAAGACGAGGAAGACGTCGCCGCCCGCGAGAATACAAAAAGTAAATGGACGCAGCTCGCAAAGCTCGTCGGCGCCGAACCCCGCCTGAAGGAAGTCGCCGCCGATTTCATCCAGCATTTCGAGACCCGCACCGGCACGCTGGAAGGGAAAGCAATGTTCGTGGCGATGAGCCGCGACATCTGCGTAGCCCTTTTCAACGAAATCATCGCGTTGCGCCCCGCGTGGGCAGGCACCAAACTTTCCGGCACCACCGGCTGGAACCCCGAAGACGGCGCGGTGCGCATCATCATGACCGGCAATGCTACCGACCGCACCGGCCTGCAGGACCACGTTTACACCAAAGCGCAAAAAAAGCGCCTCGAGCGCCGCTTCAAAGACCCCGCCGATCAGCTTAAGATCGTGATCGTGCGCGATATGTGGCTCACCGGTTTCGACGCGCCCCCTTGTCACACAATGTACGTGGACAAGCCGATGCACGGCCACAACCTCATGCAGGCCATCGCCCGCGTGAACCGCGTCTTCAAGGACAAGCCCGGTGGCCTCATCGTCGATTACATCGGGATCGGCGCGGAACTCAAAAACGCGCTACGCACCTACACCGATGCCAAAGGTAAAGGCCAGCCTACGCTTAAAGCTGAGCAGGCATTAAAAATCCTCATGGAGAAACTCGATGTAGTGCGCGGGATGATGCAAGGCTGCGATTACAGTGCATTTGAAACCGATGCATTGAAACTGCTCCCCATCGCGGCAAACCACCT
>DASZPK010000148.1:0-6589 GCA_035550335.1 Chthoniobacteraceae bacterium
GAACACGGTCCTGTACACTACGACCTCACGTTCAAGGCCGACGGCAGCGGGAGGTCGGCGAAAAGCCCTTTCAAGTGGCAGGCTGTAAACACCCAAGTGGTGGACATCACCTGGTTTAAAGATTCCGGCGAACCCAATGGCGCCACGTCCGAGCTCACTTTCAGCGCGGATTACAGCACCTACAGCGGGACAAACCATGATGCCAAGACGATCGAAGTGCACGGGCACCGGGTCGGGGGCGCAATCGCCGCCCAATCAGTGGCGGCCCCAGCGGCCCCTGCAAGCGCGATCGATACCATTGCGGACACAGCGCCCGCGACGACAACGAGCGTGCTGGTCCCGCTGGATGCAAAGCAGCCGCCGAGTGTGAGGGCGGGCATCACCACCCTGCGCGAGAAACTCCTGGATGAGGCCGCGAAGGCGCCTGCTTCCAGCCCGGATACTTACAAGGTGGCAGTCGCTTTGTGCGATTCATGGCTGGCGGCGCTGGACGAGAGGGACAAAACCGTGGCCTCGCAAGCCAGGAGCCAGCCGATGGGGACGGCCGACATGGATTCGAGCAAGGCGGTGCATCCCGGCCCCATGGCGCTGGAACAGGAAGCCATCGATGCGAAAAAGAAGAAGCAGAATGACGCGAAGGAAAACGCCTTTTTCAGCGACGCGCAGAAGCAACAATGGCTGCAACGGTGCGCGTTGTGGCAAAAGCAGCTCGACCAGCTTTATTCGCAAATGGGCGACCTCAGGAGAAAGGGCATGACCGCCCCTGCAACAGCCACGCCTGCTGGCGCTCTTCCGACGCCGTAGGAAGCATCCAGAGCAAGAGGATTGTTTAACAATTAATAAACACTCGCGAGGGAGGCGTTTGCGACGCACGGATGGGAATTCGATGTTTATTTTGAGGTGATCAGCATCGAGCGGGTGAAATAATAGACCACAGCGGTCACGAGGATTGATTCAACTCCTTTCAGAGTTGGGTGGTTTGACTGCGTTTTACCCAGGGTAGGCTTTCGCTGCGCTTCAGCCAACCCTGGGCTATGGGATTCAATCCTTTCAGGATTGGATGCGACGCGCGAAGCCGAGGCTAATAGACCATGAGTTTCACGGCGTGAAGGAGGTCCCTGGGGACGGGTTCGTAGATGCCGTATTCGACGAAGAAGAGGTGGTACTGGCGAAGGTCGAAGATGCAGAGGCACGCCATGGCGCAGACGAGGGCGAGGGTCTTGTGGCGGCCGAAATGCGCGCAGAGGAGGCCGATCTGCCAGAAGGCCAGGTAGCGCAGGGGCATGTCCCACATGTTTGTATAACGGAGGTTCATACCGTATTTAACATTGCACATGACGAGGTAGCTGAACGCGACGAAGCAAACGAGGAAGATTTGCGGTTTGTTTTCGCCGCGGAGGTTGAAGACGCCGCCGATGGCGAGGAGCAAAATCAGCGGGGACATGATGAGCAATTCGAGGAGGTAGCGGTACCAGGGACCGTCGCCGGTGCGGATGGCGTAGGCAAGGTGGGAGGCCTGGGTGACGAGGATTTTGTAGGTCTCGACGGCGTGGCCGACTCCGCCGGCGAGCAGCACGATGCCAAGCGCGCCGAGGGCGGCGCCGCCAAACGTGGCGATGAGGAGGGCGGGGTTAACCGTGCCGAATTTTGCCCAGCGGTTCACGATGAGAATTCCGCACACCGCGACGAAGACGAAGAAGGCATTTTCCTTCGTGAGCACCATGAGTGCGATGCTGACGGCATAGGCGGCGAGCCAGAGGAGGCGGCCGGGATTTCGGAGGCATTCCCACAGGAGCCAGAGGGTGAGGAGCGCCCAGAAGGCGAAGAAGCCGTCGATGAGGGCGTGGCGCGAGACGTAAATCTGCATCGGCGAACAGGCGACGAGGGCGAGGACGCCAACGGAAAAGCGCGCGCCGCCGAGGCGGAATGCGAAGAGCGCGGCGAGCGGGAGGGTGAGGATGCTGAAGAGGCACGAGATGGCGTGTAGCGAGAGCAGCGCGTCGGCGATGGATTCCTTGGTATTGTCCTTGTCGCCCGTGGGGTGATAGAAGGCCTGGTCCCAGCACGAGGCGCAAAAGATGTAAAGGAAGCGCGTGGGAGGGAGCTTGGCGACATCGGGATCGGCGGGGTCCGCCTTCAACTGGTTGGCGTTGTAATCCTGCACGATCGCGGGGTAGTAGGAGATGCCCGCGACGTTGAGCTCCTGGACGAAGCGCATGTACAAAAACTCATCGTGGCCGCCAGTGGCGTAAGGAGGCGGGGCGAAAATGCGGAGCGCGACGCCGGCGAGGAGGAGCGCCAGCAGCAGGGCGATCACGCCCCAATTGAGAGGGGCGCGCATCCCCGGCGCAGAGGGCGGGTTTTCTTCGGGAGGCATTGCGGGGGAGGGTAGATAATTGGGTGGAAAGTGAATGTGGATAGTGAGGCGCGGGTGTGGCCGGGCCTGCCTGTGACGATGCGACGCGCCCTGTCGGTGTGTTCGGCGGGCCGCCGAACACTGCACGCCAGCGGCGTGCGCTCCCCGGAACCTGCTGCGCGGGCCGCGGTTTTATTTGAACCGCTCCTTGAGCGTCGCGCCTCCGGAACTGAAATTCGCGAACAAAATTCAAGGCCATTTTGTTCTTCGGAAAGCGCGGAATTTTTCATAGGATGGTTTGCGCGCCGTCAAAATCGATTCATGCAAACCGCTCCCGCACGGAAAACCAGCTTCTTCCTTTCGAAGGAAACTTTGCGGATTGCGGTGCTCGCGCTGGCGGCCGTGCTGATCTGGTGCGCGGTGGAGGACCGGTGGACGGCGGAGGCGTGGAACACGCCGGTGGAATATTTCAAGGACCCGGGGGCGATGGACATCCTCTCGGTGCTGGCGAGCATCAAGGCGGCGTCGGAGGGGAATTACACGCCGCTGGCGCTGAAATCCAATCCGCGCCTCGGGGCGCCGTACGGGGCGAGCTGGAACGATTACCCGAACAACGAGCAGTTCCAGTTGTTTTTCACGGGGTTGCTCGCGGACTCGATCGGGCTGATGGCGGCGGCGAACGCGGCGATGCTGCTGCTTTTCGTACTGGCGGCGGTGGCGTTTTACTTTGTTTGCCGGCAGTTCCGGTGCGCGTGGCAGTGGGCGTTTGCGATGGCGCTGGTGTTTGCGTTTGCGCCGTTCCTCTTCGCGCACGGGCAGCATCACATGACGATCATCGCGGTGTGGCACATCCCGCTCTGCCTGCTGGTGTGCCAGTGGGTCTCGACGGGGGAGGGGCTGCGGTGGAAGGGATGGCGGTTTTGGTTCGCGGCGGGGGTGGCGATTTTTGCCGCGGTGCAGAATGTGTATTACGCGGGGATGTTCCTCCAACTGCTGGCGCTCGGGTGCGTGCTGCAATTGCTGCGCGGGCGCTGGCGCGCGGCGCTGCCGCCGATGGCGGTGGGGGCGCTGGTGATGGCGACGTTTCTCGCGATGAATGTAAATACGTTCGTCTACCATCATAAATACGGGCCAAACTCGGTGGCGGTGACGCGGGTTTACGAGGAACTCGAGTGGACGGGGATGAAGCTCATCGATTTTTTCATGCCCTGGCAGCACCGGATCGGGGCGTTTCAAAAATGGTCGGAGTGGTATTACGGCCACGCCTACGTGCATGGCGAGACGCCGCCGGCGACGTATCTTGGGATCGTGGGGATCGCGGCGCTCGCGTGGTTTTTGGCGCGCGTGTTGCGGCGGTCGGTCTTTGCGCGCCCTGCGAGGCCGGTGCCGCTGGCGATGCTGCAATTCGCGTGGATCTTTGCGTTCTCGATGGTGGGGGGATTCAACGGCCTGCTCGGGGCGGTTGGGTTCATCCTTTTCCGCGCGACGGCGCGCTACAGCATTTTCCTGCTCTGCATTTTGCTGCTGTTCCTCGCGCGGCGGCTTTCGTGCATGACGGCGAAATCGCCGGCGCTCGCGGGCGGGCTCGCGCTGGCGGTGGTGGCGCTCGCGTTGTGGGACCAGACGCCGCCGTGGAAAAGCGCGCAGGATGTGCAGGCTACCGCGGCGCTCGTGAATTCGGACAGGAAGTTTGCCGAGGGAATGGAGAAGCATCTCCCCGAGAGCGCGCTGGTGTTCGAGATGCCGATCATGGATTACCCGGAGAACAAGGGAACCAAGGTGCTTTCTTACGAGCATTTCCGCCCGTATCTTTTCACGCAGACGCTTCATTTTTCATTTGGCGGGGAAAAAGGGCGGCCGAGGGCGGATTGGGAGCACTGGCTCGACAATCTGCCGCCGAAGGATTTTGCGATGGAGCTGGAGCGCTACGGGTTTTCCGCGGTCTATGTGAACCTGCGGGGGGTCGACCAGCCGTGGGTGGAGGGATTGATCGACTACGCGCGGAGCGAGGGGGGAAGCGGGATGATCAGCGATGAGCCGGGGCAACTGTGCGTGTTTTTAAAACCGGATCCGCACCCGGCGTCGCCGCTGGATTCGCCGCCGGTGAAAAGGTAACCGCGAAGGTCGCAAAGAGCGCAAAGGACTGAAAAGACGGAAGGGACGAAAATAGGGCGTGCAGCAGGGGCTTGCAGTCACTTATTTCAGGATTTTATCGGCCTGGAGGAGGTTCTCGGTGACGGGGTCATAGATCTGGTGCTTGCCGTCGTCGAACTCGACGAAGATGCGGCGGTAGTCGCGCATCTCGATGCCGCAGACGAGGACGACGGCGACGGCGAGAGCGACTGTTTTACGATTGGTAAACAGGCGTTCCGAGAGCGCGCGGAGCAGCGACCATGCGAGCCAGCAAAGCGGGAAATCCCAGTAAGCGGCGAAGCGGAGGCTCATGCCGTAGGTCACGCACGCCATGGGGACATAGCTGGCGATGAGGAAGAGGGCGCAAAAGAGGTCGGGGCGGTTGTCGCGCTCGAGCTGGAAAATGCGCCCCACGGCGAGCAGGAGGATGGCGGGCGAGACGATGAGGAAATCGAGCAGGTAGCGCGTCCATGGGCCGTCCTGCATTTTGATGGCGTAATCGAGGCCGTGCGATTTTTTCAGGAAAAGAATGTAAAAGTCGAAAAACCCGGTGAAGCCGCCGGCAAAATACATCAGCACGAGCACCCCCAGCGCGGGACCGATGACTGTGGCCACGAGGAGCTTCAGCGTCACGGCGCCGAACTTGAGCCAGTGGTTCGCCGCCATCAGGATGCAAAACGCGAGCACGACAAACGCGGAGTATTCCTTGGTCATCACCAGCGCCACCAGCGAGGCGGCATAGGCGGCGAGCCACCACCAGTTATTCGGCGCGCGGAGATTTTCCCAGAGCAACCAGAAACAGAGCGTGGCCTCGAAGCCGTAAAAGCCATCCACTAGCGCGCGTTGCGCGAGGCAGATTTGCAGCGGCGCAAATGCCATCAGCGCCAGCACGCCGAGGGAGGCGTATTTCCCGCCCAGGCGCCATGCAAAAATCCCGGCGACCAGCAGATGGAGGACCGCGGCGATCGAAGAAATCGCGTGCAACGCCGTCAGCGTCCCGCTGTGGAAAGTTTCCAGCCATGCAAGGGAGAGCAGGAGGTACGTCATGCGCAGCGGATGCACGGTGACCTCCACTGTTTTGCCCGAGGGGTCTTCCTCCTGGTTGGATTTGTAAGCCCTCACGAGGGGGCCGTAATACCTGACCCCGAAGAGGTGAAGCGCGCCGAGGTAATTGGCGTAAATGGTTTCGTCTTTTCCCATCCTGAATGACAGCGCCGGCACGAGCTTTCCCTTTTCCACGGGCAACCGGTCAAATGCCGAAGTGGAACAAACGCGCAGGAAAATGCCGGCGGCGAGGACGAGTGCCGCGGCGAGGGCATAAGTGATGTTTTTTGCGTTCATTGCTTTTGCATGCGTTCCGCAATTTCGGCGGCGAGTTGCTGGAATTGCTTTTGGTCGGGAACAAGAGTTAACGCTTGTTTAATCGCCTTGTCCGCGCCGGGGAGGTCTCCCCCACCCTCGCGGGCCTTGGCGAGGAGATACCATGCCTTGGCGTCGCCGGGCTCGATGAGGACGACTTTCTCGAAGCAGGCGGCGGCGAAGGGCCACTGGCCGTCGTCCATGGAGATGGTGCCGAGGTTGTTGAAGGCGCCGGTGTTGCGGGAGTTCACCATGATGGCGCGCAGGTAGAAGGCTTTCGCCAGCGCGGGGTCATCCTTGGCGAGCCACCAATTGCCGAGCGCGAAATTGATTTCGGAATTGTACGGGACGTAGGCGAAGGCGGTCTCGAGGTCGATGCGCGCCTGTTTCATGTCGCGGTCGGAGGTCTCGAAGTCCTGGCGCGCGTCTTCGAGGTTGCTCTTCGCGCTTTCCAGGTCGCCGCGGGCTTCGTCTGCGTGGCCGGTGTCGCGCTCTTGTTTCGCTTTTTCGCGGTCTTTCCCGGCGTTTTCGGCGGCCTTGAACCCGGAGTTGTAGTAGTCAAGCGACCAGAGGCCGTCGCCATCGGTCACGGGCAGCGCCACGAAGAAGACCGCGGCCGCGCAGCCCGCGGCGTAAAGGGCAGGTTGGCGCCATTGCGCGCGGGCGAGCCATGACCAGCATTCCCACAGGCCTATGGCGGCCATGAGGAGGAGGCCGGGCACGGCGGCCATCCGGTAGCGC
>DASZPK010000149.1:0-2996 GCA_035550335.1 Chthoniobacteraceae bacterium
CGTTCGGCCTTGTAAAAAAAGCACAAAAAGCCGCGGAAGCAAGTTCACCGCGGATTCCCGGGGTCATCATGTCCATTACTTCCGAAATGCCTCTGGAGGCGTTTACGAAGTGTAACACGGTTGATATTCATCTCCCGGGCTAGGACGGTCGGTTTGTTTTTGAATTGCCGCAGCAGGTTCCCGAGCAGCAGCGATTCCAACTCGTCATGGGGCTGTTCGTAATCAGCCACGGCGATTTTCCATCCTGTTTCCCAAGGTCTTTTGTCGTCATTAATGTTCAACGCAGGTTTGCACTTCAGTTTCACAGATGCTAGATAAGGACTGCCGTTTCCCCCTGCCGACGCACATGACCAATTGGCGCAAAAACGTACCGGGTGCACTGCTCGTATGCGTCCTCATCGTCCTCATCGCAGCCGGGGCTGCCTTTGCTTATTGGAGCACCAGCCGGACCATGTCGGCGTTTGAATCGGCCGATCATTCGCTGAAAGTCCGCGCCGAGCTCGAGCATTTCATGGCGAATCTCATCAGCGCGGAGAGCGGGCAGCGCGGCTACATGCTCACCGGGCACGAGACGGCGCTGGATGTTTTCGAGCCGGGCCTCAAGACCGCGGCCCAATCGCTGGATAATCTCGGGACCTTGACCTCCCGGGATTCCGCGGAGCAGGAGCAGTTGAAAACGCTGCGGCTCCTCTACGATCAAAAAGTCGCGCGCATGCGCAACCAGCTCGAAGTCCGGCGCACCCAGGGCCTGGAGGCGGCGATCCCCGTGGTGGCTACGCCCGAGGGCAAACAACTCACCGACAATATCCGCAAGATCGTGGCCGATATGGAGGGAAGCGAGGACGCCCTGCTGCGGAAACGCTCGGAGACCGCGCGGGAAGGCGCAGCCATCACAGTCGTCGCCGTGTCGATTGGGAGCGGAATTGCGGTGTTGCTGCTCGGCATCGCGGCCGCGCTGGTCTGGCGCGAGCTGGAGCATCGCAAGCAGTTTGCCACGGCCTCGGAGGCGGGCAGGAGTTACGCGGAGAGCATCGTCGATACCGTGCGCGAGCCGCTGCTGGTCGTCGATGCCCAGTGGCGCGTTGTGAAGGCGAACCATTCGTATTACAAGGCGTTCCGCCATTCCGGGAAAGAGCCCGTGGGGGAATCCATCTTCGACCTCGAGGGCGGCGCGTGGAACCATCCGGCCCTGCGCGAGAAACTCGAAAAAGCGCTCGCTGCGAATGAACCGTTCGACGACTTTGAAATTGAGCACGAGTTTCCCGGCATCGGCCGGCACTCCATGCTGCTCAACGGGCGCAAGCTCCACCGTCCCGGCAGCACCGCTGTCGTCCTTGTGGCGATCGAGGACATCACCGAGCACAAGCGCGCGGAGCAGTTGGACCTCCAATTCCGCGTGGTCTTCGAATCGCTGCCCGGTCTCGTCCTCGTGCTGAAGCCCGATTTGACGATTGTGGCGGCGAGCGATGCCTACCTCAAAGCCACAATGAGGCAGCGCGATCAAATCCTGGGCCGCAATCTCTTCGAGGTGTTCCCCGATAATCCCAACGATCCCGGCGCCACCGGTGTTTCCAACCTGCGCGCATCGTTGACCCGCGTGCTTCAAAACGCCGCTCCCGACACCATGGCCATCCAGAAATACGACATGCAGCGGCCCGACGGGATATTCGAGGAGCGTTTCTGGAGCCCCGTCAATTCACCCGTGCCCGGCACGGGGCGGAAGGTGGAATATATCATCCACCGCGTCGAGGATGTGACCGATTTTGTAAAACAAAAGGACCTCGCGCGCGTGGACGGCAACGGCCCCGACGACGCTCACAAGCGCATGGAGCAGATGGAGGCGGAAATTTTCAAAAGCAACCAGCAGGTGGAGGCCGCGAACCAGCAATTGCTCGCCGCGAATTCCGAGCTCGAGGCGTTTTCCTATTCCGTCTCGCACGACCTCCGCGCACCGCTGCGGCACATCGACGGCTTTGCCGACATGCTCTCCAAGCATTCGAGCGCCTCGCTCGACGATAAAGGTCGCCGCTTTCTCACCACCATCTCCGAATCCGCGAAGCGCATGGGCGTGCTCATCGACGACCTGCTTGTCTTCTCCCGGATGGGCAGGGCCGAAATGCATACCATGACTGTCGATATGGATGCGCTCACGCAGGAAGTGATCAGCGAAGTCATGCAGGAGGCAAAGGACCGCCGCGTGGAGTGGAAATGCGAGGCGCTCCCGGCCGTCACCGGCGACCGCGCCCTTTTGCGGCAGGTGCTTTTGAATCTCCTTTCGAACGCGGTCAAATACTCCCGCCCGCGCGATCCCGCGCTCATCGAGATCGGCTGCTCCGATGGCGAGGCCGGCGAAAAAATATTCATCGTGCGCGACAACGGCGTCGGATTCGACATGACCTACGCCGACAAACTTTTCGGCGTCTTCCAGCGCCTGCACCGCGCCAGCGAATTCGAGGGCACGGGCATCGGCCTGGCCAATGTGCGGCGCATCATCCTGCGCCATGGCGGCAGGACTTGGGCGGAGAGCAAGCCGGGCCATGGCGCGACATTTTATTTTTCACTTCCGTTGCCCGCGGCATCCGCCTAAACAAGCGGTAAGGACAAACGACATGGCTGACCTTGTAAAACGCATCCTCCTGGTTGAAGACAGCAAACACGACGTCGAACTGACGATGGTGGCCCTCGACGAGTGCCATCTCGCCAATCACGTGGACGTGGCGGAAGACGGCGCCATGGCGCTCGATTATCTTTACCGTCGCGGCGCTTTTGCAGGCCGTTCGCAGGAGAACCCGGTGGTGGTGATGCTCGACCTCAAGATGCCCAAGGTGGACGGCATGGAGGTGCTGCGCCAGATGAAATCCGATCCGGCGCTGAAAACGATCCCCGTGGTCATGCTCACCTCCTCGCGCGAGGAGCGCGACCTCGTGCAGAGCTACAAGCTCGGCGCGAACGCCTACGTGGTGAAGCCGGTTGATTTCCAGCAATTCATCGAGGCG
>DASZPK010000150.1:0-10370 GCA_035550335.1 Chthoniobacteraceae bacterium
CGGCATCGGTTACGACCCCGACGGCGACGACTTCGACCCGAGTTTTGAGGCGATCAAGGGGGCCTTCACGGCGACCGTGAACGATTACCTGCGCAACGACCTCAAATTCGAAACCGATCTTCCGTACGAGACGCTCGCGCCGATTTCCTGGAAGGGCCCGGAAAGCCATTACCTCGAGGTGGAACGCTCGCTTAGCAACGCGATGAGCCAGAATCCCTCGATGAAACTCTGGGTGGTCGCCGGCTATTACGACATGGCGATCGCCTACAGCGCCACGTCATACGCTGTTAAACAACTGCTGGTCGACCCCGCGCTGCGGCCGAACATCTCGCTCACCGACTACGAAGGCGGGCACATGATTTACAACAACGCCCCTTCGCGCGCGAAATTCAAGGCCGACTTCGAAACCTTCCTGAACGACGCGCTGCACCCGAAGGCGGGCGCGCCCAAGTAAGCGCACGGGTGCCGCGCCCGGACGCACCGGGTGGAATTGGCGCGTCCAGGCAATGCGGTGAATTTGTCGTGGCCGTTACGTCACCAAGTCTGCACTTGGATAAAGACGCGCTTGTCCCCGCGCGTGTCCCAATACCCGTGGTGCTTCCGATAGACGATGAATTTCTGGTATTTGTCGTGCTCGTCCCAATATCCGTGGTCGTCCACGTAATAATGGTGGGCCTTGTCCCAACGGCCGGGATGGTCGTCGGCCCGTGCGGTGTTGCCTGTGCCGATGAACAGGCAGGTGGATGCAATCACTGCCAATGCGATGTTGAGGATCGTCTTTTTCATGGATTTCCCTTCGTGTTTACTGATTCCCAATTGGAGGCGATGGATCGGAATCTGCGCACGTTCCCGTTGAATCCCTGCAAGTGCGCATTTCCGAACGCCTCGTGATTAATATAGGAATCGCACGAAGCCGCCCGGGCGGATGGGAAAACCCATGCCTGCTATTTCGAGCGACGGATGCGCCGGCGCGCAGCCGCAAAGAGCGCGACAGCGGCGAGCGCGCAGGTCCAGGCTCCGGCATCACCGCGAACCTCACCTCGCCCCTCGTAATAAGAGCAAGAGCGCCCGCCGCATGTAAGAAGTAGACGAAAGGGTAAAGCGGTGATAAGGAGCAAGTCGATGCTTCGTCTCCCCCTTTTCAGTCGCGTTCCGCTGGCTTTGGGCGTCATCGCCTCCTCCTTTTTGGGGATGAGTGTCCTGAATGCCGGCACGCCCGTTTTGGCGAACTCCAACACAAATACCGGGAGTGGGATTTCCTTGCAGGTGGCCGCGCCGGGTTCCGAAGGCGGCTTTCAGCTTTCCGGGACGGGCCCGCTGTTCTCCGGAACGACGATATGGAGTTCGGTGGGCGTGCAGCAGAATCCGATAGTATCCGCTCCCCAACTTCAAAGCGGCTCCGTGTCTCCGATCGTAATGTCCGGCGACTCACTCATTGCGGATCAAGGAGGCGGGCCGCAAGGTTCGTGCTATCTCGATCACAATCTCTATTCGCCGCCGTTTTCCCCGGTTTACAACGAAGGTGTCTCCGGGGAGACAATGGCATACTTGGCGAACGTCTGGCCCTCGCAATGCGGCATTTACTCGCCATTCGTGACCGGCACGGCCTCGGTCGCATTGCAGGAAGGCGGGCACAATGATATTAATAATGCCGGCTTGGACGGTGATCAGACCTACGCGAACTGGCTCACGATGATTCACCTTTGGCAGAATAACGGATTCGCACCCGTCTTTGCATGTACCCAGACGCCCTCGGCTTATATCACCGGTGAACATGAAGTCTATCGGCAGACTTACAATACGTTCATGCGCGCCTACTGCCTCAACCCAGCGAATGGCGTGATATTGATCGATCTCGAACACGAATACCCGGTGAACTCCGGGACAGCGCTTTATCCTAATCCCGGCGCACCCTATCAATCCGACGGGCTCCATTACACGCAGGTGCTCGAAAGCCAGTGGGGACAGCAAATCATGGATCTCGCCACGCTCAACAGCGGATTGATGGCGATGTATCACATGGACGAAACCTCGGGGACTTTTCACGATAGTTCGCTAAACGGCTATGACCTGCTGGGATTCCAGACCGGCAATGCCACAGGCCAGGTGAATGGGGCCGCCGCGTTGAACGGTTCGGTCGGCTCGTATCTTGCGAATCCGAATCTTGCCTTGTCGGGCACTGCGTTTTCATTCGCGATGTGGGTCAATCCTTCTTCCTCGTCTTCAAGCAATGGCCAGGTGCTCGCAGGCAATGGAGGGTCGAGCCAGGCGGGAGTGGCCTGCTATCTCCAGCCGGACAATACCTTCAGTTGCGTTGCAAATATCAACGGCAGCACAGTCACGGCGCGCGACACAAGCAATCCCCTGCCCGCCAACACATGGAGCTTTTGCACGGCGGTTTATGACGGAAGCCAGCTTACTGTCGAAACCGGGAGCAATACACCGGTGTCGGTTGCGGCTTCGGGCACCGTGGCTGGAAATGCCGGCGATTTCATGGTGGGAAACTGGAATTCGTTGGACCGTCCGTACAATGGGAAGATCGATGAGTTGGGAGTTTGGAGCCGGGCCATCACCTCAGGCACCGCCTCGGTGGTGAGCAGTGGGTCGACCTTGGTGAGCAATGAGCGCGCGCAGCTCTGGAACCTCGGCTACGGGCGGCCCTACGTGCCGTTTGTGAATGCGTCGAATCTTTCCAACATGACCAACATCAATTTCCCGCTCGGCTTTTCCAACGCGGGATTGGTGATGACAACGAATGGCCGCAGTTTGCGGTCGCCGGGCATCAATGACGGCATGCTCGTCCTCACCGATGGCGGGACCAATGAGACATACAGCGCTTATTTCAACCAGCAGGTGAACGTCGCCAGCTTCCAGACGCAATTCGATTTTCAAGCGACCAACGCCGTCGACGAGGGATTCACGTTTTGCATCCAGCGCAGCAGTGCTAACGCGATTGGAAACCCGGGATCCAACCTCGGCTATGGCGGAATGGCGAATAGCGTCGCCATCAAGTTCGACATCGCCCCCAGCCTCAGCACGACCGGGCTTTACGTGAATGGCGCATCGCCCAACGACTCCACCCCGCAGGCGATTGATACCACATCCGCCGGCGTGAATTTTCATAGCGGGGACATCATGCGCGTGAATCTTTCCTATGATGGCGCCACCTTGAATGAGTCGATCACCGACCTCTCAACCAACGCGGTTTTCACTCATTCCTACTCGGTCAATATCCCGGTCACGATTGGGAGCGGATCCGCGTGGGCCGGGTTTACCGCGGCTTCGAGCAGCGGCGGCGCGGTGCAGGATATCCGGGATTGGACATTTGGCCCGGCCATACAATCCCCTTCCAGCCTGCAAACGACGCTCGTATCGAACTCGGCGATCGATTTCTCATGGTCGAACAGCGGAAGCGACGAGGGCGTGGCAGTCTCCCTGGCCAGTGGAACCAATGCGCCGCAGAATCTGGGTGTCATTTCCGGATCAGCCAGCACTTACAACACCGCCAATCTCAGCGCGGGCACGGATTACATTTTGACCCTGCAAGCCTATGGATACAACGGCACCGCGTCGCAGGTGAGCCTCACGGTCACCACCCTGTGCAACGCCCCTGCGAATCCAGGCGCGACGGGCGGAACCGGAAATGTCGCCCTTTCGTGGCAGAAACCCACGGGGGCCGTGAGCTACAATATCTACCGCTCCACGTCTCCTGGCGGCGAAGGATCCACGCCTTACGCGACGGGTGTCACCGGTTTGAATTATACCGATAGTTCGGTGACCATCGGGACACCATATTACTACAAGATCAGCGCGGTCAACGACCAGGGAGCGGCTGGGCCGATGTCGACCGAAGTTTCAGCCGCTGCCACGCCGGCCGTGCCGGCGCTGAAGCCGGGAGGGATATTTGCGCTTGGGCTGCTCCTGTTTGGCGGGGCGGTATTTCTCGCCCCGCGACAGCAAATTCGAAAAAATCCCCGGATTGGGTGAGCTTATTTGAGGATCACCGCGCCCTGGAGGCGGATGTCGCGCGAAGAAGAGCCGACAAGGATTTTATACGTGCCGGGCGCGATCTTCCAGGAGTGTGCCGCCACGTCCCAATAGGAAAATGCGCGGGCGTTGAGGTCGATGTGGACGTGGCCTTTTTGCCCCGGGGTGAGCTTGATTTTCTGGAAGCCCTTGAGCCAGTCGGGAGGTTCTTGCAAACCGCCGGGGAGCGTGGGCTTGCCGACGTAGACTTGCGCAACCTCGGCGCCGGCGACCGCGCCGGAATTGGTCACATCGAAATCAACACCGATTAACTGCGGCGTAGGGCCTGGGTAACTGCCAGGAGGGGGGAATGAAGCGGTGGCGGGAGAGACGGCGAGGTTGTCATATTTAAACGTTGTATACGAGAGGCCGTAGCCGAAGGGGAACAGCGGTTTGACCTGTTTTGCATCGTAGTAGCGATAGCCGACGAAAATGCCCTCGGTGTAATGCACTTCCTGCCCTTCCTCGACTTGCGCGGGCTGGTCGCTCGCCTGCACGGGGAAGGTCATCGGGAGTTTGCCCGAGGGATTCACGTCGCCGAAAAGGATGTCGGCCACGGCGTGGCCATCCTCCTCGCCGGGATACCACGCCTCGAGCACGGCAGGGACATGGTCGATCCACGGCATCGTGATGGCCGAGCCAGTCTTGAGGACGACGATGGTTTTCGGGTTTGCGGCGGCAACGGCTTCGACGAGCGCGTTGTCATTCGGCTTGAAGGTAATGGGATGGTCGTGGCCTTCGCTCTCGTCGTCCTTGAGCATCACGATGGCGACGTCGGCGGTGCGGGCGAGTTCGGCGGCTTTCTGCGCGTCCTTGCCGTCATCGAGCGTGACGGTCACTGTCGCTCCGGCGCGTTCCTGCAGGCCCGTCTGGGGATCGACGGTGTAGATTGCTTTCACCTGCGAGCTTCCGCCACCGCCGGTTTTGGCCTTGAGCGCGCCGGGGCCGATGAGCGCGATGGAACGCATGCCGGCACGCAGCGGGAGGATGTTGCCCTGGTTCTTGAGGAGCACCATGCCGGCGTCGGCGATCTGGCGCGAAATGGCGCCATCTTCCTTCATCGGGATTGGCTTGTTCGGGAGCGGGTCATGCCAGTTGCCGCGGTACATCATGCGAGCGAAACGCCGGACGATCATGTCCTCGACCTGCGTCACGGGGACCTGGCCGGCGTTGACCGCCTTGTCGAGCCCGCCGAGGAACTGGCCCGTGGGCATCTCGGCGTCGAGGCCGGAAAGCGCTGTGGGGACGGTGCTGTGGACCGCGCCGAAATCGGAGGTGACGTAGCCTTCGAATCCCCAGTCCGTGCGGAGGATGTCGGTGAGGAGGAACTTGTTTTCGCTGCAATAAATACCGTTTAAATGATTGTAGGCGCTCATCACGGCATCCACATGGCCTTCCTTCACGGACGCCTCGAATGCCGGCAGGTAGATTTCGCGCAGCGTCCTTTCATCGATCACCGAGTCGTTGGTGCCGCGGTGGTCCTCCTGGTTATTGGCGACAAAATGCTTCGCCTCGGCGTTCACCCCCTGCGCTTGCACCGCCTCGATGACCGCCACAGCGATGCGCCCCACGAGGAACGGATCCTCGCCGTAGCCCTCGAACGCGCGTCCGCCCTCGGGGACGCGGGCGATGTTGATGCACGGGGCCTCGATCATGTTGCACGAAAAATCCGCCGCCTCGATGCCGCAGATGTTGCCGTAGGCCGTGCCCATCTGCGGGTCGAACGTGGCCGCGAGCGAGATCGGCGCGGGGATTGCGGTTGCGGGGCCCTCATGGCCTTTGCCCCCATTGCCAAGGCCGGCGGGGCCGTTGCTGAAATTATACTGCGGCACGCCGAGGCGAGGGATGCCGTTGAGCTGGCGGTTGCCCGAGCCGTGCACCTGCGAAACTTTTTCCTGGAGGGTCATCTGGGCGACAATTTTTTTGGCCTCCGCGATGCACTCGGCCATGGATTTTGCGGGGGCGGGAGCAGGTTGTGCGGATTGCGCTTTTGCGGTGCCAGACCCTGCAAAGATGAAACCGAGGAGGAGAAAAGCGGCTGAAGCCAGCCGCACGGGTGCGTAATTTTTGGTCATGATGTTTCGGGGGTTGGCGGCCGGGGCGATCGCAACCTTCCGGCGGCTTATAAAGGATATGCCGGCGCGAGGCATTTCCTTACCCGCCTTACTTTCCGGTGGCACCGGGCTTGTCGCCCTTGTCGCTTTTGTCGGGCACGATTTTGCCGCTGGAATCCAGAAAGACGACCACACGAAGGCCGTCGGGGGTGGTATCCTTGGAGCGCAGAAGGATTTTGGTGGGGTCGTCGCTGTCAGTGAGGCCGGCGCCGAGGTACTCGAAGCCCATTTCCTCCTTGTTCGCGGAGAGAGGGCTGACAAAAAGATTCTTATCCTGCAAATAGGTGGGGATGAGGTCCTCGAGTTTGGGGGGATATTTGCCGTCGTTGTCGGAGGCGTAGAGGCGGCAGGCGAGGCCGATCTGCTTGGCGTTGCTGAGACATTGCTGGGCGAGGGGTTTTGAGCGGGCGAGGGCATCGGCCTTGGCGAGCACGGCCTCGGTCTCGAAGCGCTCGTTGTGCTCGCCATCAACAAGGACACCGTCGGACGGCATGGCGAAGTCGACGTTGGCAGCGGGGCGGGAGCCGGCGGCGGCGAGCAGGACGTGCATGGCGCCATCCTTCACGGTGTAGGAGCCGGGCCTTTGGATGCCATCGATTTCGAGGACGAGGGCGTCGGGGCCCGTGAGGGTGATGGTGGAGCTGTTCGCGGTGTTCTTATATACTATTTGTTTAAACGCCTGGGCGGGCGCGGGGGAGGCGGGAGCATCCTGGGCAAGGGAATGGGAAAGGAGCGCGAGGCAGATGAGCGGAATGAGGAGAGGGCGCATGGCGGTGCGGAGCGTATCCGAAGCTTGCACGGGGGAAGCCTGCGGGTCAAGTCGGCGATGGAGGAGCGTAAAACGATTGTTTTACACACGTCATGCGAATCCGGCTGCCAGCTGGATTAAAAGATGGTGGGCAGGAGTGGATTCGAACCACTGAAGGCGTAAGCCAGCGGATTTACAGTCTGATATAATACTCTGGATTTGACATAAGCGGACAAATAGCGGACACTTTATTCCGCTATGAGAAGAAAACGAAATCAGAAAGCTCCCATCGCCGATCTTCCCTCTGGGGTTTCGGTTTTGCGGACTGTCAATGGAGCAGGTAAAGAATTCTGGAGAATACGTCTGGGAAAACGGTTTACCGGGGGAACTGTTGTCAAAAAGGATTTTCCGGTACTGGCGGATGCCAGGAGTTGGTTCTTTGGGGACGGTCAATTGAAAAGGGCCACACCTGGTTCTGCTATCGAATTGAAGCAAAAGGCGGGTGCCGCGGCTTTCGTATTAACGCCTGCGCAGCTTGCAGAAGCAGCGGCTGCATACCGAACACTGGATTCATTGGGTACGCTTTCCGAAGCTGTTGCGTTTTTCGTAAAACACGCCCGACCACGTGGTGGCATCAAATCTTTTCAAGAAGCCGGTACTGAATATCTGGCCTTTTTGAAAAACCGGAAAAACCGAAGCGACAAACACTTAAAGGGCTTGCGATCCAACTACGATCGCTTCGCCGAGGATTACGGTGACGTGAAAATTCATCTCGTCAGGAAGGATACCGTTGAAAATTGGCTCGACGACCAGGATAATGTTTCAGCCAAAACCCGAGCCAACTATTTACGTGATCTATACAGTTTGTTTGAGTTTGCCGTTGAGCAGAAAAGTTGGTGCGCTGAAAACCCATGCAAAAAAATCGAGAAACCCGAAGGCGAAGCTAAGGACATCACTTTTTTGCGTCCGAACGAACTTGAGAGTTTGCTTACGCTGGCTGTCGAACATGAAACTTCTCTTGTGGCAGGTTTGGCGTTGAAAGCATTCGCCGGCTTGAGAACCAGTGAATTGCTGATCCTCGATTGGAGCAAAATCGGCGATTCACAGATTGAAATATCCGCGTCGCAGTCAAAAACCCGTCGCAGAAGATTGGTTTCAATTTCAGAGAATTTAAAAGTTTGGCTGGCACAGTATCGTAAAGAAAAAGGGCCCGTTGTGTCGCTGTCACCCAACGGTTGGCACGATGCTATCCAGCGCACCACTGCGCTGGCGGACGAGCCGTTAAATCTACCTTCCAATGTGCTACGCCACAGCTTTTGTAGCTACCACTATGCAAAATACAAAAACGAGAACCTTACGGCTGCTGAAGCCGGCAATTCCCCCGCAGTGATTTTCAACCATTACCGCGCTCTTGTCCCTGTGCGCGATGTCGATGCCTACTGGTCCGTTCTGCCTGCCGATAAGCAGGATTGATTACATTGTTCGACCTAAGGTGATGTTAAACTTACGTTCGACAAGGCCAGAATATCTTCTAAAGAAGCCTCGAAGGAAGAACATGAAGCTTGGATCGACGTTTTGAATCTGCGTACTTGGAAATCACGGAAAAATAGTTCCCCGTAGACAATGCCATCAAAACGCATCAAGCCGACACACCAAGGCCCGTCTGATGGCGAAATAAATGCGTACAAAGCAAACCAAGAACCCTATCAAAGCGAAGGGCCATTCACCGGGAATGGAAACTGGCTGTGGAGACGATCCTCCCAAGCTGATGAGAAACTCCCCAAAAGCAGCCGTCATGACAGAATCGAAAGCGATCCACACCATCGCGACGGTCAGGGCAGAAACCACGGCGGACGTCACCATGAGGCCTACTTCGATCTGCCACGGAAGTTCGATGTCATCTCGTCTCATCCTTCTCATAAAAATCACCTTCTTCCTACCCATTCCACGCGCCCCCTCTTGATGAAGAAGTGGCTGCGACACCCGGTCTGCCGCCACACCGACGGGCTGATCTGAGCCTTTGCCCCCACACTTCCCTCCACCGACCAAGTTGGGCGGTCACTATGCTTGATCAGGTTTAACCAAACATCAGCGCGGCACCCGCACGGACAAACAAAAACCGCGGCCCAACGCGCCCCATCCTCACCGAGCATATAAACCGTTCGGGGATCCATCCACTCGGGCTTCTCCGGCACATGAGACACGCGAAATGTCGGTTCGGACCAGCTCTGGAAAAAGGCGCAGACAAATCTCCAAATCCTCCTAAGCATAACGCGCCTCCGTGACAAGGTTGCAATCCAGAAAGGGGACAAGGTCGCCGCGACCAGCACGTTTTGCGAGTAGCGGGCACGGGCGCCCGTCCGAAGGATGAGTCCATGCGCAGTTGATGAGGTCAAACAACTGCCAGCGTTGACCGCAGTTCTGCTCAAGTCTGAACCGGTGGATGCGGGCGAGAAACTCGTTCACGGCGGCGGAGGCGATAAGCCCGTTGATTGAAATCACCGCCGGTGATTCCGTTCGCACTCCCCGAATGTAACCCTCCTTCCGCTGCGCCTCGTATTGCTCCGGGTCCGTCCGCTTCAACGTCTCGGCCGCCAAATCTTCCGGGGTGTACACGCCGCGGGAGAGCAGGCTCGATCCCCCTGGCACAAGGTAGTGAACAGAACCGCAGATTGTATTCACTCCCCCCTTGCCGTCGGCCCTGAGGAGCACCCCCACGTCGAAAAAAGGGATCGTGTAGAAGGTGGCGATCCTGTTCAACACGTCGCGACCTTCCAAGGAGTCAACACACCCAAAAATTACATCACACTCGGCCAAGCGGTCCGCCACTTCGCGGTCCAGCGCTGAAGCTATGTACGGCTCAACGGTGGAATGAGTTCCGAAACCGGGGGCGCGTTCGGCAAAAACCTCAACCTTTGGACGACCTGACTCAGCGTCCTTCAAAACCGTCTCAACAATCCGGTTCAGATTCTTCCGCTCGACCCGGTCGTGGTCGACCAGAACGAGACGAGCCCCGAGGCGGGCTAGCTGCTCAATCACCCACCCGCCGGTGCCGGAGGCCCCCACCACCCCAATGGTGAGCCGACGAATTCGGGAAACTGTGCCAGGGCCAAACGCTTGCGCCGTCCTTAGCTGATCCTCCGTCACCTCCTCCAGCCGCTGGTCGTGATCGAAAAACAAAATGTCGTCCCCGGCAACAGCAACACGATCCAAGGCGTGCCAAGCTCCACTAGCAGGGTGAACTCGCCCAAAAATCCGGCCGCAGGGGAGCATGACGGCACTCGCATGAGGAAAGCCGTCCTCCGTCCAAGTGTGGATCGAGGGGAAAAGCTCGCTGTCTGACCGGTCGTCCACCTCCGAAAACTGATCAAAGCCACCGGGATGAGAATGGATCTTGAGCACCCCCATGTGCTTCTCGGCGGCCTCGGCGATTAAGTGCTGCACCAACTCGACCGGCCACGTTATGCGGTACTCGTGGCGTC
>DASZPK010000151.1:0-3542 GCA_035550335.1 Chthoniobacteraceae bacterium
CTGCGCGCCAAGCAACTCGCCGTCCTCCAAAGCTCGCCGGAAAAGCTCGATGAAGAACAGCTTCGCGCACTGGCCGCCAACAACGGCGTGCTCGTCTCCGGCTCCTTCCACGAGCCCCTCCCCTACGACTTCAACAACCACACCGGTTACGTCTCCCTCTTCGACGGAAAAACCCTCAACGGCTGGGACGGCAATCCGAAGTTTTGGCGGGTGGAGGAGGGCGCGATCGTGGGCGAATCCACGGCCCAGAATCCCAGCGGCAACACCTACATCGCCTGCCGGACCAGCCTCTCGAAGGATTTCACCCTGAAGTGTGAAATCAAAATCGAAGGCTCGGGCGGGAGCGGCATCCAATATCGCTCGAACACGGGCATCCCGTGGCTCACCGCCATTCCGGCGAACGTGATCGCGAACGCCGGGCCGACCAACCTCGCGTGGATGATGACCGGCCCGCAGGCGGACTTCTGGCCCAGCCGCGATTCGAGCGCCATGTACAGCGGGCAGTTTTATTCGGAGAACACGCCCATGCGGATCATGGCGTTTCGCGGGCAGGTGGTTGAAGGCTTCGGCATGGGGCCGCGGCGCCTCATGGGGACCATCGGCGACCGGGCGGACCTGGGCAAGTTCATCAAGCAGAATGACTGGAACCAATACATCGTGATCGCGCGCGGCGGGACCTTCCTGCACATCATCAACGGGCAGCTCATGTCGGTGATGATCGACGATGACCCGGACTCCTCGAACAACCAGCCGGGGCTGATCGGGCTGGAAATTGAAGCGACGACGAAAGTGTCCGCGCGCGACATCTGGCTGAAAAAGCT
Organism: Chthoniobacteraceae bacterium; assembly: GCA_035550335.1. Classification (GTDB taxonomy): domain Bacteria; phylum Verrucomicrobiota; class Verrucomicrobiia; order Chthoniobacterales; family Chthoniobacteraceae; genus DASZPK01. Next base: position 822 of record DASZPK010000151.1, read on the forward strand.
GGATTGAGGAGGGCAATCCTTCCGCTCATCCGTTCCGGCGGCGAATTTGTAAATAACGCATGCGTATATAAACAAATTACAAAACAAGTTTCGCGCCATGCCTTGTCTGGCTCGCTTCGCCCTCAAACCCTATAATCCCTGCATGCACAGAATCACCATCATGTCGAAGCCCGGCTGTCACCTCTGCGAGGCGGCGCTGGAGGTGGCGCAGCGCGTCGTCGGCGCGCGCACGGCGGTGCTCATCGAGGAGGTCGACATCACGCAGGACCTGGAACTGCTGGAAAAATACGGGGAGGCGATTCCGGTGGTCCTGGTCGACGGGGTGGAACGGTTCCGGGGCACCATCGATCCGGACGCGTTCGCGCGCCTGTTTTACGATGAGCCGGGCATGGGCCTGACGGGAATTTCCTGATGATTCCGGACGGGCACAACGGCGCCGGGCATCCGCCCGGGCCGGTCGAAGGCCGCCTCACGTTTCGCGTGCGATACGTGGAGTGCGACCCGATGGGCTTTCTGCACCACTCGAAGTATCTTCCCTATTTCGAGATGGGCCGGACGGAGTTGCTGCGCGCGTATGGCGTGAGCTATCGCGAGCTGGAGGAGCGCGACGTGCTGTTCGTCGTCACGCGCATCGCGATCAATTTCAAAAAACCCGCCCGGTACGATGACGAACTGGAATTGCTCACGCGCGTGATCAAGCAGACGCACGTGCGCATCGACCACGCCTACGAGCTGCGGCGCCTGGACGGCAACGTTCTGCTGTGCACCGGTGAATCCACGATCGCATGCATCAACCGCGCGGGTCAGGTGCAACCGATTCCGGAGTTCCTTGGCGGGAAATATTCCGCGCCGCAGAATCCATGAACGCTTGTTGCATGATCTTCGTTGGGAAAGGCCACCTTGATTCCTCCATTCCTTAATTCCAAGGCCATCCCAAGGGTGTAATCGAGGTAATTCCGTGACGCTGGCCACCGCACAAGAACTCGCCAATACGCGCCGAAAGCTGGCGCGGCTGGAGGCGCAGTACGAGGCGCTCCGTTCGCAATCCCGGAGCGATGCGCGTGTGCGTGACTTGACCCTCCCTGAAACGCCTCATCAATCAGTTCAAGGAAGAAATCGCCGTCTACCACGCTCGCCAATCCGCGCATCCATGACCCATCACCGCCCCTCTTCCCAATTGAACCAGTTGAACCAACACCCGATTTTTCCTGTGGGGGGGAGGCTACATTCCCATATCTTCCTTCGTCAATATCGCTTCATAGGCGACCCCTTCGGCTTCGCGCAGGATATTTTCCCGGCCGCCCTCGAGCCGATCGAGCGCGACGATCACCTTGACGACTTGGGCTCCGGCCGCGCGGATGTTCTTGATGGCCTCGATGACCTGGCCGCCGGTCGTCACGATGTCCTCGACCAGCACGACCTTTTCTCCCGGCTCCAGTTTTCCCTCGATCGTTTTGCTGGTCCCATAGTCCTTCTTCGCGTTGCGCACGATGAAGAAGGGCAAGCGGGACGCGAGGCTCGCCGCCGCCGCGAGCGCCACCGCGCCCAGTTCCGGCCCCGCAATCCGCGCCGTGCCCGCCGGAATCCGCCCAGCAATCTCCTTTCCCATCGCCTCCAGAATGTCCGGCTGCGTCTCAAATAAATACTTGTCAAAATAAAACTGCGACTTCTTCCCGCTCCGCAACGTGAAATCCCCCTCCAGCAACGCCACCGCCTTCACCCGCCCCGCCAGCTCACCGCGTTCCATAAAAGCTCCTGGAAAAAAACGTTCCCCATTCTCCCCGCCCGTGCCCCGTGCATCAACGGACATGCGCGCGAAGACGCCCGGCCTTGCGCGAAGACCGTCCCGTTTCGCAAAGCCAAATTAAACATCCGAGAACGCAGCGCGGCGAGCTGCAAACAAAAAAACCACGGAGTACACGGAGTACACGGAGGGACGACGACCACTCCACCCGCTTCGACGACGACGTAAATGGGCCACGAAAAGGCACCAAAGACACGAAAGCTGGGGATCTAAGAATCCCGTTGCGGGGCGAAGCATTGGCGCGATTGTCGTACGGAAGACACGGAGCTTTCCCCCAAATCCTCAGGGTCGTCCTCCGTGATCTCCGTGTCCTCCGTGGTTTTCACCGTGGTTTTCACCTGCGGCCGGCACCGCTCATTTCATATTCGTCTTCATCCAGTTGATCGCGCGTTCCTGGATGGGATCGGGAAGCCGGCTGTAATCCCACGGTTCGTCGATCGCGAGTTTGTCGGATGCGTTGTAGAGGGCGAAGATCTTGCGGGCGTGCTCGACGGCGTTGTGCACGTCGGCGGGAGTCGTCGAGCGATCGAGGGTGGGCGACACGATGTAGACCGGTCGCGGCGCGATGGCGGCGATAAGGTCGTCGTAATCGTAGGGGATGCTGGCTTCATGTCCCTCATAGATGCCCAGGTTCGGCAGGATGTCCTTATCCCGGAACAGCCGGGCAATGCCGCCCGTGCCTTTATCGGCAGTGTCCGTCCGCATGGGCGTGAACGCGCTGATCGCCACCACCCCTTTCACACGCGGGTCCAGCGCCGCGGTGTACAGGGCGATATCCCCGCCCATGGAAAAGCCGTAGAGGTAGAGCCGACTGGCATCGATCTGGTCATCCCTGCCCAGCGCGTCGATCGCCGCCTCGGTATCACCAATCATGTGGCCCAGTTGCGACCAGTGCGGGTACCTGTTGTAAAACGGTG
>DASZPK010000152.1:0-3166 GCA_035550335.1 Chthoniobacteraceae bacterium
AATTTTGCAGCGGAAAAAGATACAACGCAGGAAGGGAAAGGCAGCATCATGAAAATTGCGATCACGGGCGGGACGGGATTTGTGGGGAGGCATCTGGCGCAGGCGCTTGTAAGCGGCGGGCACGAGGTTGTGCTCATTGCACGCGGGAATGACCGGCGCGACGAAGGGGTGCGGCATTTGCAGCGGGTGAGGATGGCGCTGGTCGGGACGGGTGACGAGGAGGAGCTTTGCGGGGCGCTGGAGGGTTGCGATGCGGTGGCGCATTGCGCGGGGATCAATCGCGAGATTGGGAGCCAGACTTATGAGCGGGTACATGTGCGGGGGACGCAGAATGTGGTGAATGCGGCGCTGCGCTCGGGGGTGAAGAAGATTGTGATGCTGAGTTTCCTGCGGGCGCGACCGGGGTGCGGGTCGCCGTATCACGAATCGAAATGGGCGGCGGAGGAAATCGTGCGCGGGAGCGGGCTTGATTACACGATCCTCAAGGCGGGGATGATTTATGGGAAGGGCGACCACATGCTGGATCACCTCACCCACGCGTTTTACACGTTTCCGATTTTCTGCCTTGTGGGGTTTCATGAAAAGCCGGCGCGGCCCGCGGCGGTGGAGGATGTGGCGCGCATTCTTGAGGCGGCGCTGGTGGGCGGACGGCTTTCGCGGGAGACGGTGTATGTGACGGGGCCGGAGGAGTTGATGCTCGGCGAAGCGGTGCGGCGGGTGGCGGGCGTGGTGGGGAAAAGGCCGCTCTTTTTTCCGATGCCGGTTTGGTTTCATTACGGGCTTGGGTGGGTTTGCGAGCGGGTCATGAAAATCCCGCTGGTTTCGCTGGCGCAAGTGCGGATTCTCACGGAAGGGGTGGATTGGGAGGGGGCGCCGGAGACCAATCTGCCGGGGGATTTGGTTCCGAAAACAATGTTTAGCGAGGAGCAGATCCGGAAAGGGTTGCCGGAGATGAAGGCATTTGGGTGCCGCGATCTGCGGATTCCGTGTTGCGCGGGGTGAATGGATTCTCCTCTCCGATTCCGGCACCCCTACCGGGGTGCATGATCGTTTTTGGAATGACTTACCGGGGGTGCCACCCCCGGCTACTTTCCAATCAGCCCTCCGGGCTGGCGGAAGTTCGTGACGGACTTTATTTCAGCAAGTGCCAGACACCTCGCACGACGAGGCTGAGGAAATCGGAGGCGGCGCGGGCGTTTGCCAGGTTTGACAGGACGGGAGTTTGGGTTGCGTCGAGGAGGGGCGAGTTGACCAGGGACTCGTAGGCGCGGGCTTCGTGGTTGCGCTTTTCGGCTTCCCATTGCGCGAGGTCGCGCTCACGGGATTTTTCGAGGCCGCCGGCGCGGATGAATTCGACGACGCGGCGGAGCTGGTCGTGGTCGAACCAGACGCCATCCTCCTTGCAGATTTCGAGGATGATGCCGGAGCAATGGGCGAAATTGACGCGGTTCATGAGGGTGCCGCAGACGGGGCACGGGATGTAAAACGGCTCCTCAAGATGAAAATTGAGCGGGGCGTCGGGCGGGATTGCCGGAAGATCGCCGAGCATGGCGGCCTGCTTGTCGCGGTCGGCACAGATTTCGTTGTACGTGGCGGTGTCGATCCAAAGTCCCTCGCATTTGGGGCATTCGTGGACTTTCGTGGCGCCGAGGGCGACGGCGGTGAGCGTGATGTGGCAGCGGGGGCAGGAGCGGGGCTTGGGATCGCTCTCCTCCTTGCGGTCGACTTTCGCTCCGCAGTGCGGGCAGAATTTCGAGCCCTCGAAGATCATCCCGAAGCAGGAGGGGCAGGCAACCGTGGCGAGGCGGGCGCCGCAATGGGTGCATTGCGCGGCGTCGCTGGCGGCGGGCGCGCCGCACATGGGGCAATTGAGGGTTCCGGCGTCCATTTGGCGGATATAATAAATCCCGGAGCTACTTCGAGCAATTCCAATTGGCGGCGATGTCGGCCAGCGCGGTATCGAGGTCTGGAAAGCGGTGGGTGAAACCGGAGGCGGTCAGACGGTTGGAGATGATGCGTTTGCTGTCGAGCAGCTCGTGGGAAAAATCGCCCAAGAGCGTTTTGAGGACGAAGGCCGGCACGTTGAGAAACGCCGGCATGCGCGCCACGCGGGAGAGCGCGCGGGTGAATTCCTCGTTGCGGCACGGTTGGGGCGCGATGGCGTTGATCGGGCCGCTTATGTCGTCATGCTGCAGGGCGTGGAGCGCGAGGGCGGCTTCGTCGTCGAGGTGAATCCACGACATCCATTGGCGACCGGAGCCGAGTTTGCCGCCGAGGCCGAGATTGAAAAACGGGAGCATGACTCCCATCGCGCCGCCGGGGCCGAGGACGACCGAGGTGCGCAGCAGGACGACGCGGACGTTTTTTTCGCGGGCGCGGAGCGCTTCGCGTTCCCATGCCTGGCAGACTTCGGGGAGGAAGCCGTGGCCGGGGGGCGAATCTTCGTTGGTTTCGGTTTCGCCGGTGTCGCCGTAGTAGCCGATGGCGGAACTGCTCACGAGCACCCTCGGCGGGTTTGCGGCGGCGAGGATGGCATCGACGAGGTGGCGGGTTCCGAGAGCGCGGCTGTCGTGGATGCGCTGGCGTTTGGCTTTGATCCAGATGCCGAAGACGGGCTCGCCGGCGAGGTGGATGATGCCGGCGCAGCCGTCGACGTCGACTTTTTCGTCGAGCGAGAAACGCCGCGTCTCCGAGCAGCCGGGGATTTTCTTTTCCGGTGTGCGCGTGAAACCGATGACCGTGTGCCCCTGCCCGACCGCGAACTCGATGATGCGCGCGCCGATGAAGCCGCCCGCGCCCGTAAGGCCGAGGATCATTGCTTCAGGCCGGGCGGGTAGCCGAAGGTGTTATACAGCCAGTCGTACGGGAAAAGGGCGCCGGGACAATCGGTGGGGACGGGGTTGATGTGCTTGTGCGCGATGACGATGGCGACGCGGTCGTCGTATTTTCCGACGCGGATGCGAAGGTAGCGGATGAGTTCGTCGAGCGCGGCGAGCTGGGCCTTGGTGGGTTTGTCGCGGTTGAAATCGCCGACGAGGCAGATGCCGAGGGCGATGCTGTTGAGGTAATCGCTGTGGACGTGGCCGCCATCGAGCTGGCGGGTCCAGCGGTTGCCGATTTCGATTTCGCCGTCGCCGGAGGAGGAGCCGTTGCCGATGACGAAATG
>DASZPK010000153.1:0-5831 GCA_035550335.1 Chthoniobacteraceae bacterium
TTTCGCAAGCTGCGCTACGAGAGCGGGGTGCATCGCGTGCAGCGTGTCCCGGCCACGGAGGCGCAGGGGCGCATCCATACCAGCACGGCCACGGTGGCGGTGCTGCCGGAGGCGGAGGAGGTGGATTTGGAATTGAAGCCCGAAGAAATCCGCATCGAGGTGTGCCGCGCGGGCGGCCCGGGCGGGCAGGGGGTGAACACGACGGACTCGGCGGTGCAGGTGCTGCACATTCCCACGGGCACGATTGTACGCTGCCAGGACGGGCGCAGCCAGCAGAAGAACAAGGACAAGGCGCTGAAGATCCTGCGTTCACGCCTGCTGGAGGTGAAGCAGCGGGAGGAGGCGGAGAAATACGCGGCGCACCGGAAGAGCCAGATCGGCTCGGGCGGGCGCGAGGAGAAAATCCGCACGTACAATTTCCCGCAGAACCGGGTGACGGACCATCGCATTGGTTTGACTTTGTATAACCTGGACCGGTTCGTTGAGGGGGACATCTGGGAGATGATCGAGGCGCTCCAGGCGCGCGACATGGAGGACAGGCTGAAGGAAGCGAACCTCGAGGGAGCGGCGGCGTGATATGTTTAAACACAGAGATACAGAGAGGACGGAGGGACACGGAGATTTTTTTGAGTTCTCTCTGTGCTCCTCCGTCCTCTCTGTATCTCTGTGTTTAAATAAATCAGGTCGCACCGGGCACTGATGAGCGACAACGTCAAAACCGTGCTCGAGGTTATTCAATCGACGACGGCTTATTTCACGAAGCACGGGATCGAGAGTCCGCGGCTCAATAGCGAGCACCTCACCGCGCATGTGCTGGGGAAGAAACGGATCGAGCTTTACATGGAGTTTGACCGGCCGCTTTTTGAGAAGGAATTGGCGCCGCTGCGGGAGATGGTGAAACTGCGGGCGCAGGGGAGGCCGTTGCAGCATTTGCTCGGGACGGTGGATTTTCATGGGCTGATTTTCAAGTGCGACGGGCGGGCGCTGGTGCCGCGGCCGGAGACGGAGCAGCTCGTGGAGATCCTCCTCGCGGAGACGGCGGGGCGGCGGCCCGCAAAAGTGCTCGATGTGGGGACGGGGAGCGGGGTGATCGCGCTCACTCTCGCGGCGAAAATCGAAACGGCGAGCGTGGATGCGTTGGATATTTCGGAGGAGGCGCTGGCGCTGGCGCGGGAGAATGCGGAGAGGCTCGGGCTGGCGGGGCGGGTGAATTTTTCCAGGAGCGATTTGCTTGGGGGTGTGACGGGTTCTTACGATTTGATCGCGGCGAACCTCCCTTACATCGCTACGGGGGAGCTGGCTTCGCTGTCGCGCGAGGTGCAGTGCGACCCGCGCACGGCGCTGGAAGGGGGGGCGGCGGGGCATGAGATCGTGGCGCGGCTCATCGCGCAGGCAAAGGGAAGGCTGGCATCCGGCGGGCTGCTGGCGCTCGAAATCGGACATGACCAGGCGGATTTTTTGGCGGACTTGCTCGGGCGGGAGAAATATCAAGACATTCTGTGCAAAAGTGATTATCAAGGCGTCCGGCGGTTTTTGTTAGCGAAATATGGATAAGATTTTAGTGCATGGCGGCCACCAGCTCTCGGGGTCGGTAAAGATCAGCGGGTCGAAAAATTCGGCGTTGCCGATCCTCGCCGCCACGCTGCTCACGAAGGAGCAATGCGTGATCAAGAATGTGCCCGACCTGAGCGACATCCATTACATGCTCCAGATCCTCTCGCACCTCGGCGCGGAGGTGGAGCGGGCGAGCGGCACGGTGATCACCACGGCGGAGAAAATCGGCTCGGACGCGCCTTACGATCTCGTGCGGAAAATGCGGGCGTCGGTGTGCGTGCTGGGGCCGCTGCTCGGGCGTGAGAAGGAGGCGACGGTGTCGCTGCCGGGTGGATGCGTGATCGGGGACCGGCCGATCGATTTGCATTTGAAGGGGTTCCAGGCGCTCGGCTCGGTGGTGCGCATCGACAGCGGGAATGTGAAGGTGTTTGCGTCGGAACTGAAGGGGAACGTGATCAATTTGCAGGGGAAATTCGGCTCGACGGTGCTCGGCACGGGCAATGTGATGATGGCCGCGGTGCTCGCCGAGGGCATGACGGTGATCGATGGCGCGGCAGCGGAACCCGAGGTGGTGGACCTCGCGAAATTTTTGACGGCGATGGGCGCGAAGATCGAGGGAGCCGGCACGCACCGGATCGTGATCGAGGGCGTAAAGGAGCTGCATGGCGCGGAGCACTCGGTGATTCCCGACCGGATCGAGGCGGGGACGTTTCTCGTGGCGGGGGCGATCTGCGCTAAGAACATCACGCTTAAGAAAGTGGTGCCGGACCACCTCAAATCGGTCACGGAGGCGCTGGAGCGCTCGGGCTACAAGATCACGTCGACGGCGAATTCGCTCACCATCAACGGCGACCCCTCGCCGAAGCCGCTGGAATTGATCACTGAGCCGTATCCCGGGTTCCCGACCGACATGCAGGCGCAGATGTGCGCGCTGCTGAGCAAGACGCAGGGGATCAGCGTGATCACGGAGAATATCTTCCCGCAGCGGTTCATGCACATCTCGGAACTCAAGCGCATGGGCGCGGAGATCCAGCTCGAGGGGGCGACTGCGGTGATCACGGGCACGGAGCGTCTCAGCGGCGCGCCGGTGATGGCAAGCGACCTGCGCGCCTCGGCTGCGCTGGTGCTGGCCGGCCTGCAGGCGGATGGTATAACGGAAGTTAACCGGGTGTATCACATCGACCGCGGCTACGAAATGATCGACGAGAAGCTGAACTCCATTGGCGCGCAAATCGAGCGGGTGAAAGCGTAAAGAGGCCCCTGGAGCCGGGATCGCACGGTCGAATTCTTACCAAGTAGCTCTTTGCGGATTTCGCGTCTGCCCCATGCAAGGACAGCAAAGCGAGCCGAGGGGAAATTGGGACTGGATATTTTGGATGTTCTTTGAATAGAGCGACTTGCGCATTGGATTGTGCATGGCTTTGAAGACATTGAGCTGGCCCGGTTTGTGCTTTTATCCCGGGGATGCATTTAATCACTCTCGGCAGCCGCCTTTCGCAGTTTGTAGGCAAACGGTCGAAATACGCGATCCTGGTCGGGTGCTTTGCCGTGGTGGCATTGATTGGAATTCTGGATTACATGCTGCCCTATCAGGTGAGCATGTCGGTATTTTACACGCTGCCGATCATGTTTGCGGCTTGGTACGCGGACAAGAAATCGGGGGACTTGATCGCAATTGTCTCGCTCATCATCACTTGGTGGACGGATGAATTGACGGCGCCGCCGGAAGCATTGGGGTGGATCCATACCTACCGGATGCTGGTAAGGCTCTTTTTCTTTCTCTTTTTCTCGATGGGCATGGCTGGGTTGAAAGCGCGGCGGGATTTGAAGGAGAGGCAGATCGAACTGCTGGAGCATAACAATGATTTGGAACGGGAGATCATCAGGATCAGCGAGCATGAGCAGGCGCGCATGGGGCGCGATTTGCATGATGGGCTTTGCCAGTACCTGGCGGCGATCTCGTGCGCGGCGGCTTCGCTGAGGAATGATTTGCGGAAGCAGTTGCTCGAGGATGAGGCGCTCGCGGCGGCTGAGATCGCGGAGTTGCTCAAGCAGGGGGTCACGCAGGCGCGGAACCTCGCGCGCGGGCTTTCGCCGGTGTATGAGGACGCGGCCGGGCTGGACTCGGCGCTCCACGAACTGGCGGACAACACGACGCGCCTGATGAACATCGACTGCGAATTCGAGCCGGGAGCGCACGTTTACATTCACGACAACGCGGTGGCGGGGCACCTTTACCGGATCGCGCAGGAAGCGCTCAACAACGCGGTGCGCCACGGCGGCGCGACGCGTGTGGTGATCGGGCTGTGGGAACAGGCGGGGCAGGTGACCCTGTGTGTGAGCGACAACGGGAGCGGCCTGCCCGCGGGCGGCGTGAAATCGGGCGGGATGGGGCTGAATATCATGGATTACCGGGCGCGGATGATCGGCGGGCAGTTGCGGGTGGAGGAAGACCCGGGCGTGGGCGGGGTGCGCGTGACATGCACGTTCCGCCAGGAAGCGGCGCATGAGGTGGTTGAGGAATTCGAGCACGAGCCCGCCGGGGCCGGGCACGCGCTTACGGCGTAAAGCAAGTTCATCAAGGGTTAAGCATCCGCGGGCTTGCCATTGCGCGGGTTTCGGCGATTTTGAACCGGCACATGCGTACGGTTTTTCGTGTTTTAAAATATTTGAAGAGATATCCGCTGATGGCGCTGGGGACGCTCGGGTGCGCGATCGCGGGGACGCTGATGGTGGTGGTTTTCCCGATGGTAATCCGGCACATCATCAACGACGTGATCGGCGGCCATCAGCCGGGGCAGCTCGTGTGGTGGGTGTGCATCGGGGCGGCGGCGTTTCTCGGGCGGAATATGTTCAACAGCCTGCGGCTTTACCTGAACAATACCTTCGAGCAGAAGGTGATTTTCGATTTGCGGAGCGACCTCTATTCGCACATCCAGCAGCTCCCTCTCACGTGGTTCGATGACCGGGCGACTGGCGACCTGATGACGCGGGTGCTCGAGGATGTGACCTCGGTGGAGCGGGTGCTGATCGACGGAATCGAGCTCGGCGTGGTGTCGGTGTTGCAAGTGATCGCGGTGTGCGTGCTTTTGTTTTCGCAGAATGCGAAGCTCGCGCTGGTGGCGCTGATTCCGATTCCATTTCTCATCGCGGGAGCGCTGGCTTACACGCTCACTGCGCACAACCGCTACCGCATCCAGCGCAAGGCGGCCTCGGCGATGAATTCGGTGCTCCACGACAATCTCGCCGGCATCCGGCAGATCAAGACTTACGTGCGCGAGGGCGAGGAGCATGCGCGTTTCAACGAGCGCAGCAACGCGCTGCGCGAATCGACGCTCGTGGTGATGCGGGTGTGGGCGATTTATTCGCCAACGATGGAATTTCTGGCGTCGTGCGGGCAGGTGCTCATCATCGGGTTCGGCGGGGCGGATGTGATGGCGGGGACGATGCGGATCGGGGACCTGGTTTATTTTTTGATGCTGGCGCAGTTTCTTTATGACCCGGCCGGGAAGTTGCATCAGCTCAACCAGCTCATCCAGGGAGCGCGCGCGGCGGGGGAGCGGGTGTTTGAGATCATGGATGAGAAGGTGGAGGCGGTGGCAGAAGCGAAGGATGAAGGCGGAAGGATGAAGGATGAAGTGAAGATTGCGGGGGATGTGCGGTTTCAGAATGTGTCGTTCGCGTATGATGAGACGGTGCCGGTTTTGCGGAATATCAATCTGCATGCGAAGCCAGGGGAGACGATTGCGCTCGTGGGGGCGACTGGTGCGGGGAAGACGACGCTGGTGAATTTGATTACGCGGTTTTACGAGTACGACACGGGGGAGATTTATATCGATGGGAAGCCGCTCCGGGATTTTTCGCGGGCGGCGCTACGCGGGGCGATCGGGCTGGTGACGCAGGAGAGTTTTCTTTTCAACGGGACGATCCGGGACAATTTGCGGCTGGGGAAACCCGACGCGACGGAAGAGGAGATGTTGCGCGCGGCCGCGGCGGCGAATGTGCTGGAATTGATAGAAAAATTCCCGACGGGGCTGGATACGGTGGTGGGCGAGCGCGGGGTGAAGGTGAGCGTGGGAGAGAAGCAGCGCATCTCCATTGCGCGCGCATTGTTGAAAGACCCGCCGATTTTGATTCTCGACGAAGCAACGGCGAGCGTGGACACGGAGACGGAGCGCCAGATCCAGGAGGCGCTCGACCGGCTCATGGAACAGCGCACGAGTTTCGTGATCGCGCACCGGCTCTCAACCGTGCGGCATGCGGACCAGATTTTGGTG
>DASZPK010000154.1:0-9637 GCA_035550335.1 Chthoniobacteraceae bacterium
CTTGGCCGGGTTTTCGTGCGTCTCGATGAAGACGCCGTCGCAGCCCGCCGCCATGGCCGCGCGGGCGAGCACCGGCGCGAGAATGCCGTCGCCCGAGGTGGAGGTGCCTGCGCCGCCGGGGCGCTGCACGGAATGGGTGGCATCGAACACCGCCAAGTAGCCCGCTTCGCGAATCCAAAACAAAGAGCGCATGTCCGCCACGAGGTTATTATAGCCGAAGGTCGTGCCGCGTTCCGTAAAAAAGAAGCGTTTGCAGCCGAATTTTTCGAGTTTGGCCGCGACATTTTTCAAGTCCCACGGCGCGAGGAACTGGCCTTTCTTCACGTTCACCACGCGCCCGGTCTGCGCGGCGGCGCGGAGCAGGTCGGTCTGGCGGCAGAGGAAGGCGGGGATTTGGAGCACGTCGATGAACTCACCGGCGATTTCCGCTTCCTTCTCGGTATGGACGTCCGTCGTCACGGGCACCGAGAGTTCCCTGCCGATGGCGGCCAGGATTTCGCAGCCCGCGCGCACATCGAGGCCGCGGTAGGATTCAACGGAGGTGCGGTTGGCCTTGTCGTACGAGGCCTTAAAAACGAATTTCACCCGTGCCTCGCGGCAGATCTGCTTCAGCTTGCGCGCCACGCGCCAGACGAATTTTTCCGACTCGATAACGCACGGACCGAGGATGAATACCGGTTCGGAACCTCCCAGGACGCAAGTTCCGAGGTCTATTTTTTTGGGCTTCGACACTATTTACGAGCCGTAGCTTTTGCTGAATTTCTTTTTCGATTCCTCGGAGGCGGCGGAGCCCGGCCCTTCCTGCGCGGGAGCGGCGGCCTGCCCGGCGGCGGCTTCCGGCTTCAATTCCGGGGCGGGCTCGGGGGATGCGGGCGCGGTTTTTTCGCCGCCATGTTGCCGGGTGATTTCAACAAACGCCATCTGGAGGCTGGAGACGGCGTTGTTTAACACGCCCGATTCGTCGTTGTTCAGGTTGCCGCGGGTTTTTTCGCGGATCATGACCAATTGGTCGATGAACATCTTCGCAATGTCGAGGTTCACCTCGGGCTTGCCGGTTTGCGGATGGGGAATCTGCCCCAGGAAAAGCATCGCCTGCTGCGCCTGCATCATCACGAATTCGATGAACCGCTGGGTCATCTCTCCCGACTCGGTGTTTGTCTGAACTTCTGCCATGTCTCTGACTTAACGGAATCAACGGGTGTTGTCAAAGCGTCTCGGGATGAATCCGTCGCGAAGCGACAAGGGCGGAAGGAGACTTCGCAATGGGTCGGCAGGGTCGGACCTCCGGGCCGACCGCCGCGCGAGGATAATGCTTTCGACCTATGTGGCGGGTCGCCCGGAAAGCTGACTCCACGGACAACCCCGCCGGTCAATTCCGAGCGAAGTTTCTCGCGCGGCGGGCTGCCCGGAGGTCAGCCCCTACCGGTCGCTAACGGAATTCGTTCTTAAAATGGGCGTGATCATGCCGCACCTACGACGTCGGTTTCGGGCGCACAATGACCAGCACTGCGGGCTTGTTTTGGAAATACTTGTTAGCCACGCGTTTTACATCGTCTAACGTCAGCTTTTCGACCGCGCCGCGGAAGCTTTTGTAATGGTCGAAGCCGAGGCCGTAGAGCTCGTCGAGCGCGCAGGAAGCGGCGAAGGCGTCGTTACTCTGGTTGCGGATGTCCTGCTGGCCGAGCATTTTTTCCTTCGCGCGGGCGAGTTCCTCCGCGGTGAGGCCCCCGGAGGCGAGTTTTTGGATTTCGTCCAGGAGCGCGGGCTCGACGGCGGCCACCTGGTGCGGCGTGGTGCCGGCATAGAACAGGAACGGCCCGGGCACGAGGCCGGGCGCCTGGCTCGCGCCGACGAAATACGCGGCCCCCATTTCCTCGCGGATGCGGACGAAGAACCGCGAGCCGAGGTCGCTCGACGCGGTGTGGATCAAATCCAGCGCGTCGCGGTCGGGGCTCAGGATGTCCGCGCCGTGGTAGCCATACATGAGGATGGCCTGGGATTTTTCGACTGTCTGGGAGGCGATGATGTTTTTTTCGAGGGGCAAGGGCCGCGGGGGATTGGTGAGTTGCGGCGCGCCCGCGGGGAGCTTCGCGAATTCCTTCTCGACAAGCGCGCGCACTTCGGCGGCATCGACGCTGCCGAACACGGCGATGACTCCATTCGCGCCGGCGATGTATTGCTTTTGGAAATCGAGCAGTTGCCGGCGCGTAAGGGCGGCGACCGAATCCGCCGTGCCCGATGCGCGCAGCCCAAAGGGATGGCCGGGAAACAAGCTCGCGCGCAGAAGATTGCGCGCGACGGCGGTCGGCTGGTCCTGCTCGTCCTTGATGGCGGCGAACATGGCCGCTTTTTCGCGCGTGATGGCGTCGTCGGGCATCGTGGCGTTCGCGAGCACGTCGGACAAAATATCGAGGCCTAGCTTCAGATCCGGCTGCGTGACATCCACGGAAATGCTCACGCTGTTGCTGCCCGCGTCGGCGCTGATGCTCCCGCCGACCGCTTCGAGCTCGCCGGATATCCCGCCGGCAGTGCGGCTTTTTGTGCCCTTGATGACTGTGCGTGCAAACAGCCTCGTGATTCCATTGGTCTCCGGTGTCTCGGCGAGAAGCCCGGCCTTGAAACAGGCGACCATCGAAACCAGCGGCAGGCGCTTGTCCTCACGAACAAGCAGCCGGAGGCCGTTGGGCAGGGTGAACTTTTGGATTTCGCCCGCGGAAACGGGGGCGGCGCCTGCTTCCCCACCCGCCAGCGAGCCGGCGGGATTCAAGGAAACGACGGTGAGGTTGTGGTCGCCGAACCACGTGTTTAACACCCGTTTAACATCCCCGGGCGCCACGTTTTGGAGCGCCGCAAGGTATTCCCGGGTGAAATTGAGGTTGCGGACCATGAGCCAGTTCGAGCCGAGATCGGAGGCGATGCCGCGCATCGTGGTGAGCGATTGCAACTGGTCGCTGAGCGCCTGCTTTTTCGCCTTTTCCAGCTCGGCGGGGTCGACGCCGTTGCTTTTCAAATCCTCGATGATGGCAAGCACGGCCCGCTCCGTTTCCATGCGCCTGGGGGCCTCGAGCGTGGCATCGACGCCAAACAGCCCGGTGTTCGCGGCGCTGTAGGCATACGCGGAGATGGAATTGACCAGCCCCTTCTCGCGCAACTGCCGGTAGAGAATCGAGCTGCGGCCATTGCCAAGGATGCTCGAAAGCAGATCCAGCGCGGGCATGTCGGGGCTCGTGACACCTGGAATGTGCCACGCCAGGCTCAGGCGCGTGAGCTGGGTGGAAAATTCGCTGTGCGATTCCCGGCGGCCAAGCTGCTGCGGCTCATCGGGGATGTAAACCGGCGGAAGGCTCTTGCGGGGGTAGGCCTCGAAATATTTCGCAAGCTGATCGCGGACTTTTTCCGCGCTCACATCACCCGCCACGACGAAGAAGATGTTGTTCGGCACGTAGCGGGCCTTGTAGTACCTCATCACGTCGTCGCGCGTGAGGGTGTTGAACACATCGAGGTGGCCGATGATCGGCGTGCCGAGCGGGCTTGTGGAAAACGCGTTTGCGAAAAGCGCCTGCGATTGCATCCGGTTCGGGTCGTCGAATCCCATCGCGAATTCGCGCCGGATGACCTCCTGCTCCTTCTCGTATTCGTCCCCGGGGAGCGTGGAATTCATCATCGCGTCGGCCAGGATGTCGAGCGCATCGGGCACGCCCTTGGCCGGGACATCGATCCAATAGACGGTGCGGTCGAACGAGGTGTAAGCGTTGATGTAGCCGCCGGCGTCCTGGATTTTTTGCGCGATCTCGCTGTTTTTGCGGGTGGCGGTGCCCTTGAAAAGCATGTGCTCTAGGATATGCGAGAGGCCTGCGCCGAGATGCGCCCCCT
The DNA here is from genome assembly GCA_035550335.1 of Chthoniobacteraceae bacterium. Classification (GTDB taxonomy): domain Bacteria; phylum Verrucomicrobiota; class Verrucomicrobiia; order Chthoniobacterales; family Chthoniobacteraceae; genus DASZPK01. Next base: position 3,874 of record DASZPK010000154.1, read on the forward strand.
CGTCGATGCTCCCGGTCTCGCACCAGGCCTGCACGCTGGCGACCGGGGCGCTGCGGTCTTCCTGCACGATGATGGTGAGGCCGTTGGGCAGCACCCACTTGCGCGCCGTGGTCGCGGGGAACTGGATGCCGGCGGATGGTTTCCCGGGGGACGGGTCTTTTTCGAAGGTCGTGTTCAACATGATTGCCTGGTGAATGGACAATCGGGGAGCCGCATCCGCTACTTCGATTTCTGCACGGGCGCGCCCTTCTGGCCGCGGCGTGCCGGCGCTTCCGGCGGCAAAAACGGCTCCACGAATGCCTCATGGAAGTTGAACCCGTTTTTGAAATCGTCAATCGTATCGTGCTCGCTTTTGCCAAAAATCCCCTCGTCGATGAGATTGAACACGATCGCCCCCACATCCTCGCAGCGCTGGATGCCCCAATAGGAAAAGACGGTCATGACCATCGGGCCGAATTCCTTGAGCGCGTACTGGCGCACGCCAGCCAGCAATTCCGGGCCGTTGACATTGGAGTTTTGGCGCACGGTTTCGGACAGGTCGCGCCCCATGGCCTGGCGTTCCTCTTCGCGGCCGCCTTTCTTGCGGAGCTTGATCGTGAAATCAAGGGCGTCGCGCACGAAGGTGTACGCTTCGCTTTCGTAGCGGGTGTCGCGGGCCATGATGTTTGCGACGGCTTCGGAAAATCCAATCTTCGCTTTCATTTAGTCTTGATTCAGCGGGGTGGTGGCGGGTGGAGGGGAGAGGCGGTTATGCTGGTGGCGCCAGTGGCGGATCCCAGCGCCCAAAACTAGGGACAACAACACGAATGCGACCAACACCACTTCACGCGTCGTTAAGGAAAACATTTTCTGATTATGGGAACTGCGAAGCGGAAATTAGGCACGAACATGCGAAGCGTCAACTGTTCTTGCTTGGAAAGCCCGAATAATCGCCGGGGCCGGATGGTTGGAGGGCCAAAAACCGCATTTTTGCGCGATAAATTGTTCTTTCATCACTCGATAACCAACCCCATTTTTATCTGTAAGAATGCCCCGCAAGGTCAAATAAATACTTTATTAGAAAAGACAGGATTGACTAATTCCCCTCGCCCGGGTAGTTTGGCTACCCGCTACCAAGAGGGTATTTTGGACGCGGGGAGACAGTTTTTGAATTTTAAGAAAGAAAGGAGAGATTTTCATGCCCGAAGTTATCGTTCGCAAAGGTGAGCCAATCGATCGCGCGTTGAAGCGGTTGAAGAATAAATTGGATGCGGAAGGCATCATGGACGAAGTCCGTCGCCTGCGCGCTTTTGAAACGCCGAACCAAAAAGTTCGCCGCAAAGCCAAGGCAACCGCCAAGCGCATCAAGATGAAGTTCCGTTTCAACCACGGCTCCTAAAAGAAGCCGCTCCATCTCCTTTAGTTATTTCGAACGCCCGCGATGAAAGTCGCGGGCGTTTTTGATTTATGGCGTGATGCAGCCGCTCAATCCCCCACTTCGAATTCTTTCATTTCACGGCACGGCTTCTTTTGCTGGTAAAGTTCCAGGCGCGCTGTGAATTCCTTGATCTCCTCCTCGTCCTCCTTGATGTACCGCCTCGCGGAGTCAAGTGTGTCCTGCGGACTGGAGGGGCTCGATGGGGTCGGCGTCCATTTCTCGCCGCTGGCGATGACCTTTGTCGCGTCCGCTTCACGCTGATGCGCTTTTTGCTGTTCCTCCTTGTCGGTATCAATCGCCGTCTTTTCGCTTTTAACCGCTTCGTCCCATTGGCCGGCCTCAGCATACGCGGTAGCCAGTGTGTCGTCGAAGTAAGCCTCGCCACCGCCCGCGCGCTTCGCCAGTTTCACCGCCTCGGCGCCGTCGCGCCATTTCGCGTCGGGGGATGTGGCGTAAAGCCATGCCACTGCCGCCAAGGTCCAGCCGTTGTCGAGTTTGGCGGTCTTGAGGTCATTCTTCAATAGCGCGATGGCTTTGTCGTATTGTCCGCCACGGCCGTATGCTTCCGCTGCGTGGATGAAATATTGCGAGGCGGTGAAGTTCTCACTCTCCAAATCCTCCTTCGTCCTTTGCTCACCTTGGGCTTCCGCGGCCTGCTCCTTGTGCCACTCGGCGGCTGCGGTAATAAAATCGGCGGCGGCTTTGTCGTATTGTTTGCCCGCCATGTAGGCATAAGCGCGGCCCTCGTAGCTGCCGTCGTTGAACGCTTGCGGACAGATGCGGAGCGATTCGGTGTAATCGGTGACGGCGTTTTCCCATTTCCCCTCGCGGCAGTAGGCGTCGCCGCGTTGCGCGTACTCTTCCCAAGGGTTGACCCGACCGAGCCAGATCCTGAAATTGCAATCGTCGACGGCCAGTTCGTATTCGCCGGCAGCGGCGTGTTTGTCCCGCTGATTGAAGGGATGGCTGTCGCTCTCCCATTTCCAGCCGGCGTCGATCTGCGCGCGGAGCGCGGCGGCATCGGCATTCTTCGGGTCAAGGCGCAACGCCTCATTGCAATCCGCGGATGCCTTGTCGGGCTTCAGCATCAATTCGTCGAAAAGCGCGAGCTTGAACCACGCGCCGGCGTCGTTCGGGCCAAGTTTCACCACGGCGCGCCAACATGCCGTGGCCCGCGTAAGGTCGTATTTCTTAAACGCTTCTTCAGCGGCCTCGCGCGCGGCGGCTTTGGGATCGGGAACACCCGCCAGTTGGATGCGCATGACATCGCTGTAATCGGCCAGCGCCTTGTCGGTGTCCCCGTCGTCCGGCTTCGCGCCGGCCCTCATGGCGGCGTCAAGTCTGTCGCTGTAAAATTTCGCGCGCATTTGGTACGCCGAGGGATCGTCAGGCTCAATGCGGATCGCGTCGGCGTAATCCGCAAGCTGCTTTTCCGTATCGCCTTTCGCCGCGTAGGCCGCGGCGCGATTCACGTGGGGCGCGGCTTCATTCGGGCTGAGCTTGATAGCCTCGCCGTACAATTGGATCGCAAGGTCGTAATCCTTCGCGTCCAGCGCCGCCTGCGCCCGCACTTCGAGCTGGTCCACATCGTCGAACGCACGAGCGCCTGGCGCAACGGCGAGGACTCCCAGCAGCATTAAAATGGCGGCGCGCGTTTTCATGGCGTGATCGTCACATCGATCACCGGGCTGCCGAACGACCCGCCCCATGCCACCTGAGATGCATCGGTGTGGTAGAGCTGGAACCGGTAAACGCCCGGCTTCGAAAAATCGTGCAACTTCGCGAGGTCGATCTTGCGCTCGTAGGGATGCGCCGGGTCGAGCGTGATGGTTTCCAAACCCCCGCCGCGCAGGGTCACGCCGGTTTTTTCACGCCGTCCCGGGGATTGAAGCGACCGCGGCTCATACCCGCCCTGGCCCCCGTAGGAAACCATGCCGATGCGCCAGAAGGCCGCCTCGTCTTTTTCATCGAGCAACTTCCCTTTCGGATGCTGTGCGAGGAATTCCACCTTTACCGGGATGATCTTCGGCTCGTCCCTGCGGAAGGTGTAGACGGTCTTCTCCATCTCCAACTGGAAGGCAAACACGTACGGCCCGCTGAGTTCCCGTTTGATGTCCGGGTCGCGATCCAAAAAAGCCGGGTCGAAAAAATTCGTGAGATCGGGATTGACGATGATGTTGTATTGGTCGGCCTGCCCATATTGCCACGGAGCCTCGTGCTGGTGAATTTTGTCCATCATGTCGAAGACACTTTCCGAAGATTCCTCCTTCCATTGGTAAACCCCCTCGTCGGCTTCGTATAAATCGGGGCCCTTGTGCTTCGTCTCATTCATCAATTGGGCGCCCGATCCATAACCCAATACCGCGATTTTGTCGGGATGCAGCGGGTCGCGGATGAACCGGTTGAAAATGGTCTTCGACGGGAGATTGCCCGAGACGTCATTCCATGTCGCACCAAAATCCTTCGAGACAAAAACGCCCGAGGTCTGCGCGAAATCAAGGTCGGACAGCTTGGTGACACGCGGCGGCGGCGTGGTTTCCTGCGTGGAAAGAAAAACGCCGGTCGGGTGAATGTAAACGGATGTCAAACGGCCGTCCTTTGAGGTCTGCGCCCACGTCTTCCCGCCATCCTTCGAGACAAACAGCTCCGACGGCATCGCGGGAGTCGCGGGAAGGTCGGTAATGGCCGTGTACAACCTCCACGGCAGATAGTAGGCGATGACCGGCGCGGCAGCGTCCTGCTGGATGAACATCCCGCCCGGCTCCATTTCCGCCAGCGCATCGAGTTTGTGCCACGCCTTTTCCGTGATCGACCCTTGGTAAAGGCCTGTCTGCGTTGAGGCCAAAATAAGGTCGCCACGGCGAAGCCATGACACGATTTCCGATTTATCGGCAGTCCCGGTGCCCGCAAGGGAATTCAATCCCATCAACGCCAAAGCCGCTGCGACAGCTCGGGGTGAAAAAGGGAACACCGATGCCATGGAGATAGGACGGGATTCTGCCACGAATGCCCGAAAAATCACGCTTCAACATTACGGCGCCTACTCGCACTCGCACACGATGCGGAAACCGACATCGTTGGAGGAATAGGTGGGCATGTTGAAATTCCGCGTGGTGGAGCGCAGGCTCGAGGCGCGCGATTTCCAGCTCCCGCCGCGGTAAATTCGCTTGCCGCCCGCCGCCCCGATGGCGCTGCCCCGGGGATTGTTGCGCGGCTTGTCCTTGTAGGCCTCGAAAAAATCAAGGCACCATTCCCACACGTTGCCGGCCATGTCCTCGATGCCGAAGGGGCTCACGCCTTTGGGATATGCCCCCACGGGCGAGGTTTCGGCGTAGCCGTCGTCGATGTCCGGGTCGCGCCAGGCAAAGTTCGTGTTGCGGTCGGCGAAATTGGCGAGCGTGCCAGCGTCGAGATTGTCACCCCATGGGTAGGCGCGTCCGTCGGAACCGCGCGCGGCGTACTCCCACTCCGCCTCGGTGGGAAGGCGATATTTTTTCTTCTCGCGCGCGCTCAGCCATTCGCAGAATTTCACCGCGTCGAGGCTGCTGATGTAAACCACCGGGTGGTTGTCATCCGCGGTGGGGATGCGCTTGGCGGCATGGCCGGGATCGAATTTTTCGTACTGCCAGTTGGTGACCGGGTGGCGCGACATGTAAAAACACGACTGCGTCACCTGCGCCACGGGGCGCTCGTTCGGGGCGGCCTCGCGGTCCATGCTCCCCATGAAAAATGTCCCCGAGGGCACGAGCAGCATTTGCATTCCGAGCGCGTTGGCGAAGGCCGGGTATTTCGCTTTTTCCTGCGCGCGATTCAGCGGGGAAAAGCGCGCGGCGAGTTCCAGCGGATTCGGCGCGGGAGGTGCGACCACCCCGGGACGCGGCGGCGCGGTTTCCTTTTTCTTCGGCACGGGAACCGGCCTGGCAACCGCGGTCTGTGCCGGCTTGCGGATGGCCGGGGCCGCAATCACCTGTTCGCGCTGCGAGGGCGGGAGCATCGGGGCGACGCCGTCGAGCTCGTCGATATATTCGTCGATGAGGTCCTCGGCCTGTCCGCCGGTGAGCCCGAGGTTCTCGCCCATGTTGCAAAGCGCATCGCGCTGGTCGTCGGTCAAATCGCCATCGAGGCCGCTGAGGCGGAGCATGCGTCGGAATTCATCCGGCGGGTTGTCGGAGCGCGCGCCGGCCGCCACCGTGGATCCGGCTGGCGCCTCCTGCTGCGCCACCACCGGCGCGGGGGGTTCCTCGACCCTGCGTTTCGCGCCGCTCTTTTCCAACTCGGCGTCGATGAGGCTTTTCATCTCCTCCGATTGCAGGCCGGATGCCTGGCCCACGAGGTAAAGGTTCGCCT
>DASZPK010000155.1:0-6587 GCA_035550335.1 Chthoniobacteraceae bacterium
AGGTGAGCGGCGGCTTGTCGTAGCGCGGGACGTTGTTGAACGTGGGGAGCACCCAGTCGCCGCGCTCCAGCATCTCGCGCGATGCCTCGGAAAAGCGCGGTTCGTCGCGGTCCATGAGTGGGAGAATCCACGTCCCGCACAGGTGCAGCGCGAGCGCGAATGCAAAGAGCAGGGCGAGGCGGCTAATATTTGGATGCATTGCGGCGCGATTCAATCTATGGAGTCAGGCAGCATGGCAACGAATTCCAATGGCCGCAAGACCTCATCGCCCGCTTGGCCGTGGTGGCTGGCTGCGGCGGTCGTCACCGGCATTTCGTTTTATTTCGACGATGCGGTGACCGCGTTCGTGAGGGCGCATGCCGGCCCCTCGTGGCGTGAATTCGGGCGGCTCGGGAGCCACTTCGGACAATGGAACTGGCTCATGGTCCCGTGCGCGCTTGCGGCCCTCTCTCTTGGGGCACTGGGCGAAAAGGACGCGCTGCGCATCCTGTGCGTGATGGTCATCGCCTCCGCGCTCGCCGGGCTGGCGGCGGATTTCGTGCACGGCATGACCGGACGCGCCCGCCCGGATGCGCTGGTGCCGCAAGGCTGGCACGGTCCGTTTATCGCCGGACGCTGGGCGATGTTCGTAACGGAATACAACGCCTTCCCCTCCGCCCACACCGCGGCAGCCGTCGGCTTGATCGCGCCGCTGCTGCTCATGCGCAAGCGGCTCGGCTGGGCGCTGCTGCCCGTGCCCATCGCAATCGCCGCCGCGCGTATTTGCGTGGGCGCGCACCATCTCTCCGATGTATTCGCCGGCGCAATGCTCGGCTTCGCCGTCGCAATGTGGGTGCAGCGCAAAATCGCGCCGCGATTATTCCGTCCTCCGTCCTCCGCCTTCCGCCCTTCCGTTTAGCTCCACTCCACCGGGACCGTGCGCTTCTGCTGGAAGCGGTCGCTGAAATGGAGCTTCTTGTTCGCGACGCCGAACTCGTGCACGAGCTTTGTGCATTTCACGTCGTAGCAGCAATACTCCGCGATTTCCTTTAATTTCCCCTCGCGCCACCAGCGGATCGCGTCGAGGCCGTCAGCCGTCTTGCCCACGCCGAGCGAGGCGTGCGCGACGCTGTCGAGGCTCGGGCGCAGGCCGATGCGCGACTCGACATCGGCGAGCAAATCGAGCGTGCGGCACTGGTGCGGCAGGTCGAGGATCGTGTAGCCCATGAGCACCTCGTAATCGAAATTGATCACATTGTAGCCGACCACGAGATCTGCCTTCACGAGCTGCTCCACGAGCTCGTCCACGCGCTTCTCGGTGTAGATGCGGTATTCGTCGAGCGCGGTGCTGTAGGTGACGCCCAATGACATTCCCATGTCGCGTTTTTTTTGCCAGCCGCCGGCATCGTTGGCGGTGCGCTGGGTTTCGAGGTCGAAGTAAACGATGTTGGGCATTTAAAAAACCGCGTGCATTCTACAAATTCGCGCGGGAGGAATCCATGAAATTTTCGGGGGATTTTTACCGCAAAGAGCGCAAAGGCCGCGAAGAAAGAATGGCAAGCGACGACTTGTAATTCTTTGCGCCCTTTGCGTCCTTCGCGGTTTATTTACCACTTTATTTCACCGTCGCCGGGTCGAAATCGAAATCGCCCGCGTCGAACCCCGCCATGTTCGAGAGCTTGGTCACCTTGAACTGCTCGATCACCGCGCCGTCGCTCTGGAAAATCGTCACGGTTTTACCGTCGGCTTCGAGCGCCATAGCGGCCCATTTGAGATTCGGCGTCTCGCTCACGCGGCAGAGCGGGAGGCCGTCGAGCGTCTTGATGAAACTCCCTTTCGCATCCACGCCGATGGCGACATCGAGCGTGGCGGCCTTGTTCTGTTCGAGCGGGTTCGGCGCGAGCTTGAGCGTGATTTTATCCTGCGCGACAAACGGCTTGCCATCGGACATTTTCAGAAGGTCCTTCGCCTGGTCGAGCGTGTCGCTGAAAACGATGGTCTTGCTCGAAGTCACCTTCCATGTGGACACGGCAGGCGCGCTTTCCGGGTCCGGTTTGGGCGAGGGCGCGGCGGCTTGCTCCAGCTTCAAGGTGCGCAGCCGTTGCATCTTCGCGTTTTCCTCGAGCAAATAAATTTCGGGGTCGAGCAGCGAGGCCTTGATCGAAACCGGCTGCGGGTCGCCGGGGGCGATGGCCAGCCGCCGGATGAACTCGCCGTTGCCGGCGTATGCGCGCACTTCCTCCCCGGTTTTTGTTTTCACGATGGCCCATACGATGTCGCCGAAGCCGGGGCACGCGTCGACGACGCTCTCACCGTCCGCCAGCGGGGCGGTCGCGTCGGCGCCGTGGCTGTGGATCACCAATTTTCCGTCCGCAATGGTTGCAGTCACGCTGATCTGCGGGGTGCGGGCGGTGTCCGGCCCGTCGCTATGGATGATCCTGCTCTCCCCGCTATCAAAACCGGCCGAATCGCCGGGGCCGCCGATGATTTCGTATTCGCCATTGAGCAGGCCCTGCTTGTTGATGCCGATTTTTGAGACGCGGCGGACGCGGGGCGATTTATCATCGGCATTCACAAAATCGTTGCCCAAAAACGCCACGCCCTCGAAATCCATCTCCGCCATCATGAAACCCTTCGCCCGGTATTTGCCCGCGGGCATCGGCTTGCCGGCGTCGTCCTTGCCGTCCCAGAACGTGATGAGCCCGTTGAGCGCCGGGAAAAAATCGGTGGTCGGCGCATCCTGGTGCAATACGCGCACGAGTTTCCCGGTGGAATCGTAAATGCCCATGCTGATCGTCCCCTCCATCGGCGGGGTGATGAATTGCAACTGCACCCCGCGTTTTTCGGGCGGGGGAGTGTTTTCCTGGGCAAGGAGGAAGGCGGAAGGATGAAGGATGAAGAAAAGAAAAAGCGCGGCAACGCAAATTCCGCCCTTCATCCTTCCGCCTTCATCCTTCATACTTCTAGACATAGTAGCGCCAGTTGATGGACGGGAAGATGTTGTCCCGCCATTCACAATTTTTCAAAAAATCCTCGTCTACATTGCGGCAGCGGATTTGATCATAAAGGCGCGTGAACCGCAGCACATGGTCCTTCGTGCGCTTGGTCGCGTAATTTTTCGCCGTGCCGGTTTTCATGAGGAACGCCCAGTCGCTCGATTGCGCGAGGAGGAGTTCGCGCGCGAGCTGGCGCAGGGCGCGCTCGATGAGCGGCGGCGGGGTCTCGGCGGCGTTCGCGCGGGCGATCTCCGTCATGCGCTTCGCGGCCATGTGGAGGTGCGGGTAAATCCATGCGTTGCTCTCGTCGAGCCACACCTCCCAGTAGCCCTTGTGCCCCCAACTCGACGCCGATGGCACCACGAGCTGCTGCGTCGGGTGATCGGCGAGGTATTGCGTGGGGGTGGCGAGGCGGTAATCCTGCTGGTCGTAAACCGATTTGCGGATGAACAAATTCAAAAATTCCGGCCCCTCGAACCACCAGTGGCCGAACAGCTCCGCATCGAACGGGCTCACCACGATGGGATCGATGTTCGTCCTCTCGCGCACTTCGCGGATTTGTTTCATGCGGTTCGAGAGGAAATTGCCCGCGTGCGAATCCGCCGCGCCCATCGCCCAGCCGCGGTTGTAGAGTTCCTTCTCCACGCCGCGCCCGGTGATGCGGTGGTATTTGATGCCGGTGAACTTGCGCGCGCCATCCTGCGCGAGCCACGGCTTGAGGTATTCGAGCGAAAGATCGAACCCGATGTCGCGGTAAAAATCGCGATACGCCGGGTCGCCCGGGTAACCCTCCTCCGCGCTCCACACCTGCCGGCTCGAATCGCGGTCGCGCGCAAACGCCGCCGGCCCCGCCGGGGTAAAGCAGGGCGCGTAGATCGCGTAGCGCGGCCGCGGATTTCCAAACATCAGCCCGTGCGAATCGATCACAAACCAGCGGATGTTCGCCTCCTGCAGCGTCTTCTCCACGCCGGCCACGTAGCCGCACTCCGGCAGCCAGATCCCGCGCGGGTCGCGCCCGAAGCACTCGCGGTAATGGTCGCGCGCGATGAAAATCTGCGCCCTCACCGCCTCGGGATAACTCTCCATGAGCGGCAAAAAACCATGCGTCGCCGCGCACGTGATGATCTCAATCAGCCCGCGCTCCTGCAATTCGGCGAACGCCGCCACGAGATCGCGCTTCCATTTTTCCACAAAGAGTTCCCGGCACCGCGTGAACCGCGCGAGGTAAAACTGCGCGATCTCGCGCATCTGCTGGTTGCCATTGTTGCGCTCCACCTCGCGGCGCGCGAGATCGATGGCCCGCTCGATGTAGCGGATGTAGCGCTCCTGCAAGAGCGGGTCGCGCAGCATCGAGCAGAGCGTCGGCGTGAGCGACATCGTGAGCTTGAAATCGACGCCGTCATCCGCCAGCCCATGGAACACCTCCAGCAGCGGAATATACGTCTCCGTGATCGCCTCATGGAGCCAATCCTCCTCGAGAAACTCCGGATATTCCGGGTGCCGCACATAAGGAAGGTGCGCGTGCAGGAGCAGGGCCAGATATCCGGTCGACATGATGCGCTAAACGTCGATTTTCAGGCGGGGATTGTCCAGCGCGGAGTGAACTGACCCGCTGCTATGCGCCTTGGATTGGAGGATTATCAAAATGCTCGTCCCGAATCTCAATACCCTTCACATCCTCCGCCTCCTTGGAATCGCATCACTTTCCCGCCAAAGTCACCTTGCAAGTTTCCGATTTTGCCCTGCCGCTCCACTTGATCCCGACCCCGTCTTTCAAGATGTCGGGGTATGCATAGTCAGGCGCCTTGTCAAAAATCGCGCGGATACTTGCCTGGTTGCTCCCTCCCGCCTTCGGAAATGGGAAAGCGTAGGCGCCTTCCGCGCCATCTTCCCCATAGCTGATTTCCACCACGGTGACTTCCTTCGGCCGAAGCAATTTGAACGCGACAAGGTGCGGGGCAACAGCGTAATGCGCGGCATGGTATGAGGTTGTCTTGCCGTTCGTATCCGTGATTTCAAAGGAGAGATTATCAAACCATATGTCGTCGATCGTGGCGAGCCAGATGGGGTCGTTTGAAATATTTTCCAACACGACATAGAAATGCCCCCCGCTGGCTTGCAGCAAGGGGGGCATGAGCTTTTGCCCGGGCCGTACGTATCGTGAAGGTCCAACGTGACCCGGATGGCTGACGGCGGCTCAGCGCCGCGAGCGAGCGGGCCGCACGTGAGGAGGAGCGGCAAAAGCAGCGTGAAAAGCAATTTTGCGTTCATAGGCCATTAGACGGAAAGCATTCCGAAACGCCTCCGTTTTCCCGGACAATTTCATGGAAGAAGAATTTCAAAACCGAGATCCAAGCTCCAGCGCGGAGTATCGGCTGCCGTCATCGATCTGCCGCGCAGGTATTGCCTAATTTGAAACCCACTATTTTCTTCGGCCCAGATACAGAAACATTAATACAGCAAATATTAGAAGCGCAATGCCCTTAAAGATATACGAATAAAAAAAGATATAGGTCATTCTTGCGCCTTTTGAGCAATAGCGAGCCGACGGTGTGACTCACGGCTTCTCATCCGTGAGCTTGAAATCGAACAGCACCACTTCCTCGATCGGGTCCTGCCAGGTCTCCATGTCGTCGAGCCCGGCCATCACGGGCACGACGTCGGTTTCAAACCAGGTCTTCTTTCCCCAGAGCCGCGCGAGGCAACGGCAGCGCAGCGTCTTGCCGAGCGCGCTGTGGATGTCGAGCATCAGGATGCCGGAGTCCTTTTTGAAATCGAGCGTGATGCCGGCTTCCTTGTCGCCGAGCTTTTCCACGATCACCGGGTTTTTCAGCGCGTTGCGATCCATCGTGAATTTCACCGCGAGCTTTTTCCCGATGGAAATGCGGACGGCGTCGGTGAGCGTCGCGGGATCGGGCGGCGCATCGGCGGCGAAAGCGCGAAACGCGGCGAGCAGAAACAGCACGGGAAGAACGAGCCGGGGGATGCGCATTTTCATGGGGGGAAAAGGTTGTTACGATTCGTTACGAATCGGTGAGGTCGCGCAGGGCGGTCACGCGGAAAATGCACCAATAGACCAGCACCGGAAAAATGAGCGCGCCGGTGCCCCATGCGGCCGCCTGGAGAAATTGCTTCCCGAAAATGAGCGACCAAACGAACACGTATGCAACGAACACCGGCACGATCGCGGGGATTTGCCAGAGCACGGGGAGCGACCACCGGCTGTCGAGGAGGTAATCGGCGATGGAGCAGACCGGCATGATAATCATGAGCGTGAGCGCGATCATCATGACGAAATTCATGAACCAGCCCACCGGGAGCGATGGGACGGCGGCCTGGTCTTCGGGATTGCCCGCCAGCAGCCGGGCGATGCCGTTTGCCGTGCCGGTCACGGAAAAGAGCGTGATGCAAAAAGTCGCGGCGAAGAAATGGCGGTAGAGGCGGTGCATGACGTGCCGGATACGATTGGCCGAGTAAACACAACGGGCGCGGGGATGTCAATTTTCCACCCGTGCCGGATTCACGCGAGGATTTGACCCCGCCGGGTTTCGCTGTTAAACATACGTTCATTGCCGCGATTCCCGCGGCTGGAAGCCTCCAGCGCCAATCCCA
>DASZPK010000156.1:0-1768 GCA_035550335.1 Chthoniobacteraceae bacterium
CGTCCGAGCCGTGGCCGGGGGCGATGTGGACCTGGCCGGTGCCGCTCTCCATGGTGACGAACTCGGCGACGATCACGCGCGATTTGCGGTCGAGGAAAGGGTGCTGCGCTTCGATGCCTGCGAGGGCCTGGCCGCGGAAGCTGCTGCCCTGCACTTCGAGGACGTAGCCGGTGGTTTCCGTGAATGCGGGCACGAGCGCTTGCGCGATCACGAATTGCTCCGCTTTCTCCGCACCGGGTGTGCGGAATTGGCCGACCACGTATTCGTGGCGCGGGTGAAGGGCGATAGCGACGTTGGCGGGGAGCGTCCATGGCGTGGTGGTCCAAATGACCATGCTCGCCTGCCCGGCGAGGTCGCCGCTTACGATCGGGAATTTTACGAAGATTGCTGAGTCTTCGCGCTCCACATATTCGACCTCGGCCTCGGCGAGTGCGGTCTGCGCGCCGGTGCTCCAATAGACGGGCTTCTTCGATTGATAGACGAGGCCCTTCTCCACGAAGGTTGCGAAGGAGCGGATGATCTCGGCTTCGTATCCAGGCGCGAGCGTTAGGTACGGGTTTTCCCAATCGCCGAGCACGCCGAGGCGCTTGAATTGCTTGCGCTGGATGTCGATGAATTTTTTCGCGTATTCCTCGCTCTTGCGGCGCACTTCCACGGGGGAGAGGCCGCGCGATTCCTTCACGACCTTGAACTCGATGGGAAGCCCGTGGCAGTCCCAGCCCGGCACGAACGGCGCGCGGAAACCGGCCATCGACTTCGATTTCACGACGATGTCTTTTAACACTTTGTTTAACGCCGTGCCCATGTGGACATCGCCGTTGGCGAAGGGGGGGCCGTCGTGCAGGACGAACAGATCCGCATCCTTGCGCGCGTCGAGGATCCGCCGGTAGAGGCCGGCGGATTCCCACTTCGCAAGGCGCTCCGGCTCGCGGGTGACGAGGTCCGCCTTCATCGGGAAATCGGTCTTCGGCAGGCGGAGTGTGTCTTTGTAATTCATGTCGGGAGCACGGAAGCTATCACTGCTATTTAAACGCGACAAGCAGAGTTGTAGCGTCCGCTGTCCTCAGCGGAGGCAATACGTGTGGCCGGGGAATTTCGTGGCGGGGCGCCGCTCCTCCGCTGGGGACAGCGGACGCTACAAAGTTCGTGGCGGAGATTGCTTATTTCAAACAATCGTCGAGCCAGCCAAGGAGTTGCGTGATCGTCTCGTCGGTCTCGTCGCCCATGTTCGAGATGCGGAAGGTCTTGCCCTTGATCTTGCCGTAGCCGCCGTCGATGACGCAGTGGTATTTTTCCTTGAGCTTGGAAATGACCGACTGCACGTCGATGTCGCGGTTGTTTTTCACGCAGGTGAGCGATTTGGAGCGGTAGCCCTCGGCGGCGAAAAACTCGAAGCCGTTGCGCGTGACCCAATCGGCCACGAGGCCGTTGAGGCGGGCATGGCGCGCGTAGCGGGCCTCGACGCCCTCGGCGAAGATGTCGTCGAGCTTCGAGCGGAGCGCGTAGATGTGCGAGATCACGGGCGTGCTCGGGGTCATGTCCTCGGCCTGGTTTTTCTTGAACTCAAGAAAATCGAAATAATAGCCGCGGTCCTTGATCGTCGCGGCGCGGTCGAACGCCTTTTGCGAGACGGAGAAGAGCGCCATGCCGGGGGGCATCGCGAGCGCTTTCTGCGAGCCGGTGAGGAGGACATCGATGCCGAGCTCGTCCATGTTGATCGGCACGGTGGAGAACGACGAGACGGTGTCCACGACCAGCACGACATCGG
>DASZPK010000157.1:0-1532 GCA_035550335.1 Chthoniobacteraceae bacterium
CAGCCCGAAAAGCGTGTTCACCGTGATCGTGAATCCGCGCGATGTAAAACGCCGCAGCCACGGGCGCGCCTTGGTCGCCTTGAGCACCGGCACGACCACATCCGCCTCGCCCACGTGCGAAATGATGTTCACAATGTTCCCCGGCGTCTCGGCGTTGTCGCCGGAGACCCACATCACGTATTTTTTCGAGGCGTGCCGCACCCCCCGCTTGTAAGCGCCGCCGAGGCCGAGATTCCGCTCGTTGTGCACCACGCGCACGCGCGGGTTTTCCTTCGCCATCCGGTCCATGATCCGCGGTGTCGCGTCGGTGCTGCCATCGTTGACCATGAGGATTTCGTAATCGCAGGAAAACTGCTCCACGGCCTCGGTGATGGTTTTCGCCGTGCCCTCGATTTTTTCCTCCTCGTTCAAGGCGGTGACGAGGAAAGTGATGGGTTGGAGTTCCTTGGGCATTCGGGTGTGAGGTGGCATTCTTTACGACGAACCCATGGTCTTTGCCATCTTAATTTGTGCCGGCACGCCACACCTCCAGGTGATGAAAATCATTCGACGCGCGCCTGCCCGCAGGCTATGTGTTGCGTCCCCGTTTCCATGACCAAAAAGCAGACATTCTTCACCATCGCGAAAATCGTCGTCGCGGCCATCGTGCTCACGCTGATTTTCTACAAAGTGGGCGTGGGGAATGTGTGGGACAAGGTGCGAAACGCATCGTTGCCGCCGATCCTTGCAGGGGTGGTGTTATGCTGGTTCACGATTTTCATCGCGGGGCTGCGCTGGCACCGGCTCCTTCGCGCGTTTGAAATCCGAATCCCGCTGTTCGCGTTGGTGTGCATCGCGCAGATCGGGCAATTTTTCATCGTGTTCCTGCCGGGGCCGGCGGGGGATGATATTACGCGCATGGTTTACATTTCGCGGCTTTCGAAAAGCCGCGTCGCCGAGGCGTGCGCGTCAGTGCTGCTGGACCGCTGCATCGGCCTCGCGAGCATCCTGCTGCTCGCGGTCGTGTGCATGCCGCGGCAATGGCATGTGCTCTCCGGGACGCCGCAGACCTATTGGCCTGCGCTCGTGGTTTCCGTTGCCGGGGGCGTGGTGCTCATCGGCGCCGCATTGTTTTTTCTGGTCGACGGCGCGTTCATGCAACGACTTGTGGCGAAATGCCTCGGCGCCCTGAACGCCTCGAAACTGCGCGACGAACTTGGAATTATCAGCGGCCGCGTATTCAGCCAGAAACGAGCGGTTGCCGAGGTCATGGCCGCGGCCATCGGCACGCAATTGTTGCTCTGCTTGTGTTACTATCTGGCGGGCAGGTCCGTGGGAATCGGCCTTCCGGTTTCGTTCTGGCTCGGCTTTGTCCCGGTGGTGCTCGCGGCGAATGCGGTGCCGATCACGCCCGCCGGCGTCGGGGTGCGCGAATCGCTGCTCGTCGTGTATCTCGGACTGGTGCATGTGCCGCAGGGGACCGCCATAGCTACGTCGTTCATCGCCTTTGGGATGATGATCGCGATTTATCTCCTGGGCGGCATCGTTTACAT
>DASZPK010000158.1:0-4832 GCA_035550335.1 Chthoniobacteraceae bacterium
CCGTCTTGCCGATCAAAAGCTGGGTCGCCAGCCGGTGCACGAAATCGGGAAGCGGCTCGTCGTCGGCATTGATCCCGCTGATGGAAACTCCCTGGTCGTCCTGCAACGTCGTGAACGTCCCCCACTCGTGCACCACGAGCGGCTTTGGTTTGTCGTCTGCGCGCGCCGCGCATACGCACACCGCGAAAGCCAGAGCCGCGGCGATGACTCCTGCTTGTCCAAAAAACGAAACCTGGTTAGACTTGCTTATGCCGCGAAAAAGCACCCGCCCGGCGACTTGGGGGTTGACATGCATAGCGGCACAATACATAATACTTCTATGCTTGGCAAGGATTTAGTTGCAGCTTCTTCAAAACCCATGGTGCTTTCCATTCTCTCGGAGGGCGAAAGCTACGGGTACGAAATCATCCAGAAAGTCCGCGACCTCTCCGGCGGCGACATGGAATGGAGCGACGGCATGCTCTATCCCGTGCTCCACCGCCTCGAGCGCGACGGTCTCATCCAGTCCGAATGGAAGGCCGCCGACACCGGCCGTGAGCGGAAATATTACTCCCTCAGCCGCAACGGGCGCACCGCCCTCAAGGCTGAGCGCGACCAATGGCTCGCTGTCCACAACACCCTCTGCAAGCTATGGAAAATCCGTCCTGCAACGGCCTGAAATATCCCGCCGGCAGCGGCCTGGTTATGTCGCTGGCCTCCTGGCGTGGCGAACTCCTCGCGCAACACGGCCTCACCCCCGATGAGCGCCGCGAGCTCGAATGCCATCTGCTCGACGCCATCGACGCGCACCAATCGAACGGCATGGACGACGGCGAAGCCTTCGCCCGCGCGCGCGAGGGCCTCGGCCCGCTCGCTGAGTTGTCCCGCGAATTCGCCGCCGCCGATCCCGCGCGCCAATGGCGCGGGCGCGCATTCTGGATGGCCATCGGCCTGCTGTGCAACAACGCATGGTCCATGGCCGTCGCGAATTTCATCGTCCCGTTGTTGAAAAGCCAGCCCCCGGCGTACGCCTCCCTTGTGTTTTACATCCCGCTGCTCGGCCTCGCCACCGCGCTTGCACTCGGATTCAAAATCCCCGGCGCGCCCGCGTTGCGCCCCATTTTCAAAACCCGGACGCGCTTCATCCTCATCGCCGCGCTGGTCATCCAGCCGCTCCACTGGCGCAGTGCCGCATGGATGTTCGCATCTGCATCGCGGCATTGGATCTTCATCCAGGCGTTCCTCACGGCGCTCTGGAATCTCTCGCTCATCGCGCTCGCCGCGTGGCTCCTCCCCGCGCAGCCGCGCAAACCCGCGCCCGCCCCGGCATGGCGCGAACGCATTTTCTGGATGACGCTCGCCCTGCTCGTCCAAATCCTCTGGCTGAACACCGGCGTCGCCTCCGCAAACGCCATCATCGTCCACGGCATCCAGCCGCTCGCGCCCAACCTGTATTCCACCCCGTTCAGCCTCCCCGGCCTGATTGTTAATCACTTGTTATACATTCTTTTCGCCTACCTTCCGCCGCTCGCCCTCGCCGCCCTGCTTGCTACGGGCCGCGCCGCCGGGCCCGCATGCCTCCTGGGCCGCGCCTTCCATTCCCGCACCCGGCTCGCGATTGCAGCCGCCGCGGCGTTATGCGCATGGCGCGCATGGTATCTTGCCTCATACAGCCACGATTTCGCCTTCGCAAACTGGTGCACGATCGCGTGGAATTTCCCCTTCGTCGCCCTCGTCGCGTGGCTGATGCCCGCGCGAAGCAAAGCGCCAGGGACCAGATAGCAGGCGGAATCGACATCGCGCCGCTACGGGACTATCTTTTTCCCGCCATGCTCTGCGAAAAATGCCACGAACGCAAAGCAACCGTTTTCACCACGCAAATCGTCGACGGAGTGAGCAACACCTCCCAACTCTGCGAGGAATGCGCCCTTGCCACCGGCATACTTCCGTGGGACGCCGAAACCGCGGCGGCTGCGAAGAATGCTTCCTGCACCTATTGCGGCGGCACTCCGTGTGTTCCGTGCCGGAATGGATTATTCAAGGTGCTGGGCATCGAATCGGAAAATTTCGCGTGCATGAATTGCCACCAGGAAATCGTCCAGTTCGCCTTCCGCCAGCTGAAAATCAAGCCCGGCCCCGCCGGCGACCTGCCACCCGATGAACAGCAGCGTCTTCTGGACGAAGTGACCGCCCGCATGAGCCTGCCCCCCGGTGAACTCGCCGCCAACCCCGCGTTGCAGGATGCGCTCGACGCGCATATGCGGCAATGGCTGGAGGGCATCCGCACCGCCAGTTGTCGCTATTGCGGCGGCAGCCCCTGCATACCGTCCAGAAACTGGCTTAGCCTTCTGTTTATTGATGGCCCGTTGCCGGATGGAATCTGTAATTCGTGCCACACCGAGTTCAACCGTTTTGTCCATGGCCGCCTGCGGAATTTGCTCAAGGCTGGGGAAGTCCCCGACCCGTCATCCGGGCTTGAGCATTTGCGCGAACTCCTCCGTCCCGTGCGCGACGAAGCGGAGAAACATATGCAAGCATGGGTGCGCGATCGCGACAACCCTCGCGATACAAACTGATACACGGCCGCGCCTTCTTTCAAAGGCTGCGCCTGGATCATGCCGTGTTTTACATCGGTTTACAAATGCTTTGTGTTGACCCTTCGCCCACCGGTTTGATATAATTCGCCCGATTCATTAACAAACGGGATGCTTTAAAAAAACCCGGCACGCGAACGACAAACGCCCATGCGGGCATTGCAAAGGACGCGCCTCACCATTCGGGAAGCATCCGCAAGCAAGGGGCATTCTTTATGGCTAAAAGCGCTTTGAAACCGACCGACCGCAAATCCCTCATAGCCCTCGTTCGCGCCGAACTCGCCAAAACCCGCGGTCAGCGTCTCAGTCTCAGACAATTCCTCGCCTCAACCGGCCTCGGCCGTTACGATGTTTCCAAATTCTTCGACTCTTGGAGCGAGGTCATGCGAGCCGCTGGCGCTCCATTCGATGTGAACGGCAGGCGCGTCCCCCGCGAGCGCCTTCTCGCCGATTGGGGGGCCGTGGCATGGAAACTCCGCCGCCTCCCCTCCGCCAAGGCCTACAAGGTCCACGGCAATTACGGTTTCTCCACCCTCTCCCGCTGCTTCGGCGGCTGGGCCGCCGTTAAAAACGCCTTCCGCGAATACGCCGCCGGCAAGGACGAATGGGCCGAAGTCCTCGCACTGGTCGAAGGCCGCAAAGCCGTTACAGCCGGCGCACCCGCCGCTCCGAAAAAACCTTCACCCCGCATCCGTCGCCGGCGCCAGGACCACTTCGCATTTGGCGAACCGCTTCTCATCACCGGGCTGCGCAACGCCCCCACCAACGAAAGCGGTGTCATCTATCTTTTTGGGGTCATCGGCGAGCGGCTCGGCTTTCAAGTCGAGGCCATCCGGACCGCTTTTCCCGATTGCGTCGCAAAACGCCGCATGTCCTCGGGCGAATGGCGCAACGTTACCATCGAATTCGAATACGAAAGCCGCAACTTCGTCATCCACGGCCACGACCCCGCGGGCTGCGAACTCCTCGTCTGTTGGACCCACAACTGGCCCGACTGTCCGGAGAACATCGAAGTCATCGCCCTCAGCGATGCGATCAAGAAAATCTAAAATCAATTTTTCGCGAACGCGGACCGATTGCGCGCTGTCTAAAGGAGTGTTACATCTTACCAAACACCCGTGCATTCACCGCGTTCCTTCGTCCCTTTTCGTCCGGCAGGGACCATTCTCCCCTTGATGCTGCTGCTCGGCGGCTTGTTTTTACTCGACGGGTGCGAGTCATGGCCTTACGCGGGCCGTGTATCCGATGCGGGCGACGATATCGATGCGGGTGATGTTGTCTCGCGCAGGGACCATCATCGCGATGAATTCAACCACCGCTTCCTCAGCCTCGCGGAGCAGGCGCGCGCCGAAGCCGGCGTGGACCGCTGGGGCCACCAGCTCCCCGACCACGACCATGACCGCGACGACGGCGATCATCACGGCAGCGGCGACCACGACCGGGGCGGCAATGAGCACCGGAACGGCGGTGAACGCACCTCCGGTAGCGGCAGCGGAAGAAGCGAAATCCGCGGAAGCAACGAAAGTCACGCCACCAGCGAAAGTCGCGCAGAAGGGCATACCGCCGGCAGCAGCGGAGGAGGCGGTTCCGAGCACAGCGCCAGTACCGGAAGCGGCGGCGGTTCGAGCAGCAGTTCAGGGGGAGGGGGCAGCGGAAGCAAGAGCAGCGACACCAGCAGCAGCGGCGGGCACGATAAAAAGTAAGAAGCGGCTTTCGCATCCCCACGCGCTTCCATTTGCATGGAGCGCGCCGAAAGCCTTTAATTCTTAAATCTTACTTCTTAAATCTTAAATTCCCATGCTTTCCATCGAATCGCTTGTCCTCGACGAATCCGCCCGCCGTGAAGCCTTCCCCATTTGCAAAGGCAAAATCTTTTTCGCGCATGCGGGCGTCACCGCCCTCCCGCGCGCGGCGGCGGACGCCATCATCCGCTACACGCAGCAATCGTGCGCCGCGCCGCAGGAGTTCGCGGAAGTATTGCACGATATCAAGCAGGCACGCGTGACCTGCGCGAAATTCATCGGTGCGCAGCCGGATGAGATCGCGCTGCTCGGCCCCACTTCGCTCGGCCTGAGCCTTTTCGCCAACGGCATCGAGTGGAGCCCGGGCGACGAGGTCATCTGCTACGCAAACGATTACCCGGCCAACGTCTATCCATGGCTGGAGCTCGCGCGCAAAGGCGTCGTGGTGCGCCAGCTCGAGCCCGCGCGCGTGGGCGAGATCACGCCGGAGCTGGTCGCCGACGCGCTCACGCCCCGC
>DASZPK010000159.1:0-3470 GCA_035550335.1 Chthoniobacteraceae bacterium
GTCCAGTTCAGGTCGCAGAGGATGAGGCGGGTCTTGGTTTTCGCGAGCGATTCGCGCAACACAGTGAGCTGTTGTTTCGGATGCTGCCACGCCTGGCTGTCGAAGATCAGCCTGTCGACCCACGCCCAAAGCTGCTCGTCCATCTCATCGGAAAACTCCGCCTGCCACCAGAGGTAAAGCGGCAAATCGGAGTCGAGGTGCGAGAAGACGATATTCGGGATGAGGCTGCACGAATCGCCCCCGAGTAGAAACGTAATCTGCTCGCAGCAAATCTGTTTCGCGCCCGCCTTGCTCGTGTGGCAATGCGCGTTGATCCACGCCTCCACCTGTCCCTTCGGCCCGTCGAAATCCATCGCGATGAGGATCGACCGGCAGGCATGGCTCTCGGTGATCTCCGCGATGAGCGCCGTGTTCTCCTGCATCGCCTTCTTCCCCTCGCAATAAATCGCGAGGTTCATGAGGGACGCGCGCGTGGCCGTGCCATCCTGCTGCCACAGCTTCTTGAGTTCCTTCTCGATCTTGCTCACCTCCACAGGCATGCCTTGGGAGAACGTCGGTTGGGGGATGGTATCAGGCATATTGGGAAAAAATGACGAATGACGAATGACGAATGACGAATGTCTAATGACGAAAGAATGTCGAATGACGAATGACGAAATGCAAACGTCCCGCGCGCAATTCCGGGTTTCGGGCTTCGTCATTCGTGCATCTTTCGTTTCCGCAAGGCGGGATCATTCGAGCTTCGTCATTTATAAACGCCGCCACGCCCGCCCATCGCGCTGGATGAGATCATCCGCTTCCTTCGGCCCCCACGACCCGGAAGCATATTCGTAAAGTCCCGGCGGCTTGTCCGACTTGTGCCATGCCTCCTCGATCGGATCGATGAAGCGCCATGCGTTTTCCACCTCGTCGCGGCGGGCGAAAAGCGTCGCGTCGCCACTCATCGCGTCAAGCAGCAGACGCTCGTACGCCTCGGGGCTCGCCTTGCCGAACGACGTCCCGTAATGAAAATCCATCTTCACCGGCTCGATCCGCAGCGTGGCTCCGGGCATCTTTGCCTGCATGCGGAGCGAGATTCCCTCGTCCGGCTGGATGCGGATCACGAGCACGTTCGCGCCGGTGTTCATCGTCTCCTTGTTGAAGAGCACCGCCGGCGCGTCCTTGAATTGCACCGCGATCTCCGTGCTTCCTTTCGGCAGCCGCTTGCCCACGCGCACGTAGAACGGCACGTTCGCCCAGCGCCAGTTGTCCACGAGGATTTTCAGCGCCACGAAAGTCTCCGTCATCGAGGTCGGGCTTACGCGCTCCTCCTGCCGGTAGGCAACCACGTTTTTGCCATTGATCGCCCCCGCCGCGTACTGCCCGCGCACCACATTGCGCGCCACGTCATCGCCGGCGATCGGCCGCAGGGCGCGGACCACCTTCACCTTTTCATCGCGGACGCTGTCGGCCGAGAGATCGAGCGGGGGCTCCATCGCCACCAGGCTCAATAATTGCAGCAAATGGTTCTGCACCATGTCGCGAGTCGCGCCGGAGGTCTCGTAATACGGCCCGCGCCCCTCCACGCCGAGCGGCTCGCTGGCGGTGATCTGGACGTGGTCGATATAACGGTTGTTCCACAATGATTCGAAAATCCCGTTCGCGAACCGCAGCACCATGATGTTCTGCGCCGTCTCCTTGCCGAGGAAGTGGTCGATGCGGTACGTGTCCTTTTCGTGAAAAGTGTGGCCCACCACGTTGTTCAATTCCTGCGCGGTCTTGAGGTCGGTGCCGAACGGCTTTTCCACGATTACCCGCGCCCATCCGCCCTGCGGCGCGTGGTTCAGCCCGAACGAATAGAGCTTCTCCAAAATCCCCTCGAACTCCGACGGCGCGACCGAAAGGTAAAACAGCCGGTTCCCGCCCGTGCCGCGTTCCTTGTCGATCTTGTTGAGCTTCTCGGCCAGCGTCTTGTAACCGTTGTCGTCGTTGAAATCCGAGCGGTGGTAAAACACGCCGTCGGCGAAATGTTTCCAGAGCTCATCCTTCACCGTCTGGCGCGAGAATTTTTTTGCCGCATCCTCCAGCTCGCCGCGGAATTGCTCGTCGGTCTTCTCGCGCCGCGCGAACCCCACCACCGTGAGCCCGCTCGGCAGGTCGCCGTCGGCCATGAGATTGTAGAGCGCTGGGATGAGCTTCCGCTGCGTGAGGTCGCCGCTCGCGCCGAAAATCACCACCGTGCACGGCTGCGGTTTCGGGCGGCTGATGAGTCCTTCGCGGAGTGGATTGGATGAAGTGGAGTCGGTCGGTGTGGCCATGGCGTAAATGGATGCGTCCCGCACCATGGGCGCATTTCGGTGCGCCACACGGATGCGTTCGTTGCGTTGCCCGGAATGTAAAAGCGCCCCCGGCGTCTCCGCAAACTAATTCCGCATCACACCACCCGGCGCGTCAATTATCTTCCTGTAATTTATCCATGATCCGGTCCGGATCGCCGATACTGCGCGTCTGGTCCGGCGGCGGCGTGCGCTGCTTGACCTTGATATTATCGAGGTAATCATCCAGGTCCTGCGGCGTGAACGCCCTCTCGGGCAGGTCGGTGCGGTTCACCTCATTCTGCGAAATCTCCTCCAGCTTCGATGTCCCCTCGACGATGATCGGCGTGAGGAAAATAAGCAGCTCCGTGCGCTGCTCGTTCTTGATCGTGTGGCGGAAGAGCGCCCCCGCCCATGGGATGTCGCCCAGCACCGGGATTTTCTGGATCGAGGAGGTGAGCTGCTTCTGCATCATGCCGCCGATGACGATCGTCTTTTGGTCGGGCGTCACCACCACGGTTTCGGCGGCGCGCTTGTCGATGATCGGCGAGCTCACGTTTGGCGAGAGCTGCACCGACTGGCTGTCGACCGCCGAAATTTCCGGCGCCACGATCATTTCCACCGTCTTGTCGGTCGAGATGAACGGCGTGACGCGCAGGATGATGCCGACGTCCTGGTATTGGATCGTGTTCGTGGTCTGCCCCAGCGCGGAAATCTGGCTGCTGGTCACGAAGGGCACCTCCTGGCCAACGACAATGACCGCCTGCTGGTTGTTGCGCGCCATGATCGTCGGGCGCGAGAGCACGTTCACCACGCCGTGCGAAGCGAGCGCGTAGAGCGTCGCCTGCCAGTCGTCCGTTGCGAGCCGCGCAAACGACCCCTGCGTGAGCTGCGCCAGACCGTAGATCGATTGCACGCTCCCCGTGCCAAGTGTGCCGGGCGCCAGCAAGTTTGTCGGGCTCGACACCGAGGTCGAAGTCACCGCCGTGCCGCCCGTGGTGTTTGCGGTCGAGTTGGTGGTCGTGGTGCTCGTTCCCGAGAACGACGGGCTTTGGACGTGGAAGGTGTAATTCCCCTCCACGCCCACCTCGAGATTCTTGTTCAGCGACACCTCGGCGAAGACCACCTTGATCATCACCTGCGGTTTCGGCGTATCGAGGCTCTTCACCACTTTCA
>DASZPK010000160.1:0-7095 GCA_035550335.1 Chthoniobacteraceae bacterium
GGAACTATTTCCCAAAAGCCCTCCATCTCTCCCACGCCGTTACACCCAAAGTGTAACCCATGTCATGGCACTGAAGTGTTACCTATGTCTTGGCACCGTGCCTCTCGCGTGCACCATTCGGCGGCTCGCCGAATGGATGGACCAAGCGCGCCGCTTTGCCCAAAGGCTACCCAACACGCGCGATCACCGGTTTTGGCCGCGAACATGTGGCTGCGAAGGGGCGGCAACAATAGCGTATTTCGGGAGGAAAACGTCACCCTTTCCCGTCCAACCCCCATGGGCATGAACAAACTAATCGTCTGCTCGGTTTGTTTGGTGCTCAGCGGCAGCCTGATGGCTCAAGACGGGAACGACGCAGCCGACAAAAAATCAGCGCCCGCCATTGGCCCGGCTGATGCACCCGCCGTGCAGTTGGTGCTCGAGCTCTCCGATGGCGCGCGCATCATCGGCGCTCCGTCCATTGATCGACTCAAAATGACGACCACCTACGCCGATTTGGAAATTCTATTCAGCAAGTTGAGCATGATTGAATTCAGCGGCACAAATCACGCTGCCAAGGCGATCCTCCAAAATGGCGACTCGGTGGACGGCCGGCTTGCTGCCACGGAAATCGTGGTGAAGACCACTTCCGGCCAAGTCGTGACTCCGTTGGCCAATGTGAGCAAAATCCGAATCCTGGCAGGTTCCATTTTTGTAAATTCATTGGGCATGGAATTTATTGCTGTGCCGGGGATGAAGGGGCTCTTTGGCATTTGGGACACGCGGGTGCAGGATTACCGCGCTTATGCGAAGGCGAACCCCGGAGTGGATGGGAGATGGAAGAACCCCGGATTCAAGCAGGGAGAGGATCATCCGGTGGTGATGGTGAGTTGGCGGGACGCGACGGCATTTTGCTTGTGGCTGACCCAGAAGGAACGGAAAGAAGGGAAGATCGGGCAGGATCAGGAATATCGATTGCCGACGGATAATGAGTGGAGCGTGGCGGTTGGGGCGGGCAAGTATCCATGGGGGAACGACTGGCCACCGCCACGCGATGGCGCGGGAGCAGGCAACTATGCTCCCGCCCTTGCAGTGGACGATTTTCAAAACACGTCACCGGTTGGGAGCTTTAAAGCCAATCAATATGGGTTGTATGACATGGGAGGCAACGTGTGGCAAAGGTGTGAGGACCGTGTCGTTCGCGGCGCATCGTGGTACGACTACGATCCCGGGCGTCTGTTGTGCTCGTCTCGCTTCAACGACGCTCCCGACTTCCGCAATGACCGCGACGGCTTCCGTTGTGTGTTGGTGTCGGTGTCGTCTTTGCGCTAGACGGCAACTTATGAAAATCGCGCAATCGCCCGAAATTTTCGAGCGCGCTGCCGTTTTGTCATCCTAAGCGAAGCGAATCAAATCTCGCAGTTACAAAGCGCGGCCCTATAATTGCCCAAAAATGGATTCAGAATCCTCCGCCCCAACCCCGCCCACTGACCTGCACGCCCTCCGCCACGAGTACATCACCGCCGGCCTGAGCAAATCCGACCTCGCTCCCGACCCCTTCGCGCAATTCTCCAAATGGATGGAGCAAGCCATCACCGCGCAAATCCCCGACCCAAACGCGATGACCCTCGCCACCATCGCCCCCGATGGCGGCCCCGCCCAGCGCGTCGTCCTGTTAAAGACCTTCGACCCCAAAGGCTTCGTCTTCTTCACCAACTACGACAGCGCCAAGGCGAAACAAATCGCCGCCAATCCGCGCGTCTCCGCCCATTTCTTTTGGGAACCGCTCGCCCGCCAGGTCGCCATCCGTGGCGCCGTCGAAAAAGTCTCCACCGCTGAATCCCTCGCGTACTTCATCCGCCGCCCGCGCGGCAGCCAGCTCGGCGCATGGATCTCCCCGCAGAGCCAGGTCATCAGCTCCCGCAAAATCCTCGAAACGAAACTCGCCGAGGCCATCGAAAAATTCAAAGGCGGCGAAATTCCGCTCCCGAGTTTCTGGGGCGGCTACCGCATCGCCGCCGAAAGCTTCGAATTCTGGCAAGGCGGAAAGGACCGCCTCCACGACCGCTTCTTCTACTCGCTAAAAAACGGCATGTGGGAGATTTCTCGCCTTGCGCCGTAGTTTTTATTTGCCCTCGTGCGGAAACTGCATCAATCCGCACACAAATCTCTCGCGCGTGTCATTCTGAGCGGAGCGCAGCGGAGTCGAAGAACCTCTTGCTATCCGAAACTCCCTCAAGTCACCGATAATCAGTCGCAGTAAATCCCAACTCCTGAATTTGCTCACTCGTTGCAGCGACAAATTCTGAAAACTTTTTCATTTTGCATCGCAGACAAAATTGCTCTGCGTCCGCATGGGAACTCGGCACTGAAATCTGCTTCGGATCAGGAAATATCGTTCCCTCCTCGTCGCAAATGATAGCAACATACCCGCAACTCGGGCATGCCGTCAGCACCAGCGACGACTCTTGGTCGCAAACAGGGCAAATCCTGTTCAAATGCCACACAGGGCGATCAATTTCCATATGTTCTCATTTCGTCTCCGTGTCTCTCCGTCCCCTCTGTTTCTCTGTGTTTAAATCCGACTGTTCTTTCTCAAACAGCGCCCGCCAGTAATCCAGCCGTTCCTTCACGCGCTTCTCGTGCCCCAATTCCGTCGGCTCGTAATACCGCCTTCCCTCCGGCAGGTAAGCCTGCGGCACATAACCCCCTTCATAATCGTGCGCGTATTTGTACCCCTCATGCCCAAGCTTCTTCGCGCTCTTGTAATGCGTGTCCCGCAAATGCTTCGGCACCGCCAGCGTCACACCTTGTTTAACATCCCCCATCGCCTTCCCGATCGCAACCGTCGCGCTGTTACTCTTCGGCGCCGTAGCGATGTAGATCGCCGCATGCGCCAGCGGCAATTGCGCCTCCGGCATCCCCACGAACTCCACCGCTTGCTGCGCCGCCACCGCCACCACCAGCGCCTGCGGGTCCGCCATCCCCACATCCTCGCTCGCGCAAATCACAATCCGCCGCGCGATAAACCGGATGTCCTCCCCCGCATAAAGCATCTTCGCCAGCCAGTAGATCGCCGCATCCGGATCGCTCCCCCGCATCGATTTGATGAACGCCGAAATCGTATCGTAATGCTGGTCCTCATCCCCATCGTAAACCACCGCCTTCCGCTGGATGCTCTGCTCCGCCACCTTGAGGTCGAACTGCACCACGCCCTTCTTGTCCGCCGGCGTCGTCAGCACCCCGATCTCCAGCGCATTCAGCGCCTTGCGCGCATCCCCATCGCTGGTCACTGCCAGGTGCTTCAGCGCCTCGTCCGTGATCGCCACTTTGTGCGTCCCCAACCCCCGCTCCTTGTCCGCCAGAGCCCGCTTCATCACCGCCGTGAGATGCTCCGGCGTCAGCGCCTCGAGCTGAAACACCTGCGACCGCGACACGAGCGGACTGTTGATATAAAAAAACGGATTGTGCGTCGTCGCACCGATCAGCCGCACCACCCCGCTCTCCACATCCGGTAACAGCACATCCTGCTGCGCCTTGTTGAACCGGTGGATCTCATCGATAAAAAGAATCGTCTTCGCCCCGCTCGTCCTTAACCGGTTCGCCGCGGTTGCAATCACCCGCCGCATATCCGCCACGCTCGACTCCACCCCGCTCAGCCGCTCGAACTTCGACTCCGTTGCATTCGCAATGATCTGCGCCAGCGTCGTCTTCCCCACCCCCGGTGGCCCGAACAAAATAATCGACGAAATCCGGTCCGCCTCAATCGCCCGCCTTAGCAATTTCCCCGGCCCGATGATATGCTCCTGCCCCGAAAACTCATCGAGCGTGCGCGGCCGCATCCGCGTCGATAGCGGCGCGGAAGCCCCCTCTCCGGGTGGCGCTGCGTGCGCCTCTTCAAAAAGATCTGCCATGCCCTCAAAATACCCAATCGCGCCCCGGATGCACCGATTTTTCGCATCCATCGAGGGAAACGTTTTACAAATAATCCGCCGCGCCGTAAGCTGCTTTTAGGAAAGGGTACATGCCATGAACAATGTCCACACCATTCTGGTCCCCATCGACTTTTCAGACGTCACGCCTAACGTCCTCGATACCGCCCGCACCCTCGCCCTCGCGTTCAAAAGCCGCATCGTCCTCCTCCACATCGCCGAGCCCGAGCCCGATTTCGTCGGCTTCGAACCCGGCCCCGTCAGCGTCCGCAGTTCCGTCGCCAAGGAATTCCACACCCAGCACAAGCAACTCGACGAAACCAAGCACGCCCTTGCGGCCGCCGGCCTCGACGTAACCGCCCTCCACATCCAGGGAGCCACCGTCGAAAAAATCCTCCACGAAGCCACGCAGCAAAACGCCGGCATGATCGTCCTTGGTTCCCACGGCCACGGCGCCCTTTACAAACTGCTCACCGGCAGCGTCGCCGCAGGCGTCCTGAAATCCGCCAAGTGCCCCGTCCTCGTCGTCCCCTCGGGCGCACGCACGTAAAAACAAGCGCGCAACGCGCAACAACGCCCACGAACACCTCCCGGATTTGCCGCACTTCTCCGAGCGATTTTTCCGCGCCCGCGCCTCTGTAAAATAGCGCCCGCGATTTTTTCAAAAAATATTTCTTGCGTTAACCTACCAAACGAGTAGGAATACCGGCTACATTAAGCCTACTGAAACGGTAGGCATAAAATAACTGTTTAACAAAATTGAAATGAAAAATTTGAAGTTCTTCGCATTCGCTTCCGCGATCCTGGTCGCCGGAATCACCAGCAACGCCCTCGCGGGCGATCCCTCGCCGGTTGCCACGGCGGATTCCGGGACAGCAGCCACGTCCAGCTCCGGTACCGCAGCCGCAGGTTCCAGGGCGCCGACCGCCGCGCACCTCACGCTCGACACATGGCTGAGCGGCAGCAGCGCCATCTCCGCGCTCCCGTTCGGCCCCTACATTCACGACAACTACGGCCTCTCCATCTTCGGCGAAGCGAAGGAGGACTTCTTTGGCCAGCTTCCCGGAGGCGGGCTGCCCAACCAGCCCCACACCAACGCGACCACGGAAATCAAGCTCAAGGCCCTCGAGGACTTCTCCACTTTCGGCCTCCAAGGCTTCACCTTCCTCTCCTACTGGCGCTATCGCGCGGCCGATAGCAGCCCGGGCTACGCGGCGGGCACTTCGGGGCCCTCATCGCTCTTCAACCCGAGCAAGGACACCACCGGCCTCGGGATCCGCATGATGTCCCAGATGTTCGAATACATCTCGCCGGACAAAAAGTTCGACATCAACTTCGGGTGGGAAAATCCGTACGACCAATTCCTGCAGCAGCCGCTCTCGCGTTATTTTGAGAACAACAACATCGTCTCCGCAAAGGGCATTGGCGGACAGGCGGGCCCCGGCATCCCGGTGATCAACAACGACGTCGCATCCAGCGGTGGAGCACCCGGTATTGGCTCGCCGACCAAGGGCGGAGCGCGGTTTTACACCACTTCGTCGGTGCCGTGGTCGAGCAGTTACCAGGCATGGGGCGCGACATTGAAGATCAAACCGGAGAAAGATTTCTACATACAGACCGGCCTTTATGAATCGATCTCGACGGAAACCGGCGTAACGCCGTCGCAATTCCTCGCGACGAATGTTTACCCGTATACGTCCGTACCTTCCAGTTACCTCGGCCTCATCAAATACAGCAACGAACTCGCGCCGGTGGTCGGCGGCAACGGGCAGATCATCCCCGGAGCCCTGCAAAACCTCGGCTGGGTACCGGCGGCGACGAACAACCACGGCTTCGATTTCGGCGGCGCGCCCGGGTTCAACCCCGGCGTCTTCGTCGCGGTGAAACCGACGAGTGCCTCAGGCGGGACGCTATTCGGCACCAAGGGCGGTGTGTCCACTTATAAAAACTCGGCGGGGCAGTTTGTGAACTCGCCGGCGCTCTATGCAAACAGCCCGTTCGACCAGGGCGGCATCGATGGCAATTATTCGCACAACGGCCTCTACAACGTGAACGAGATCGGGTGGACGCCGAAGTTCGGCCCCGACAAGCTCGAGGGGAAATACGCGTTCGGCGATTATCTCTGGGGACAGCCGAATAGCAATTATACGCCCACGGAATACACGCTCTCGGTGTTCAATCCGAAGACCAACAAGATCGCCTATACCTCGTACGGCGCCACGAAATCGAATCCGTTCGAGCAGAATCCGTTCGTGTGGGGCATCTATCTCCAAGCGGACCAGCAGCTCTTCAGCCTCGGCGGGCCGAAGGACCCCGCGGGACCGTTCACCACGCGCGGACTTTATACATTCAATGAATTCACCTTCACGCCGCCGCAGAACAACGCGATGCCGCTCTACTTCCAGACCGGCCTCGTGTTTAACGGACCGTTGGAATCGCGTCCCGCCGACGCCGTCGGCATCGCGGTCGCGGCGGGCTTCTACAGCCCGTATTTCAACCACTACACGCAGTCGCAGAACGCGCAGTTGGAAAACGCCTTTGGCAGCGCCTACAACGCCACGCTTCCCAACGGGCCGACCCAGCAGGGAGCGGTGAATCCCGGCACCGGTGTCGTCAACTCCGGCAAAACCGCGGCATTGCCCCTCACCAACTACTACTCGTACCTGCCCAACTACACCTCCACCGAGGTCATCGAGGCGTTTTACAAAGTGCAACTCAACAAGTGGGCCTACTTCAAGCCCGACGTCCAATACATCATCAACCCCGCCGGCAACCGCACCCTCGGCAACGACTGGGTTCTCGGCTTCAGCTTCGATCTCACCTTCTAAAATCATTCCGGTTGGTTTCCAACGGCTTCGGCCCCCGCTCGCTGCCAGCAACCAAAACACAAAACCGATCCCATGAAAAAAATCATCACAGCCTTCACCGCCATCGTCGCCGCGATCTCAGTCCTCGCGGGCCCGGTCCTCCGGGCGGCCGACACCACCCTGCTCAACGTCTCCTACGACCCGACGCGCGAGCTCTATCAGGATTACAACGCCGCCTTCGCAAAATACTGGAAGGATAAAACGGGCGACAACGTCACCATCAACCAGTCCCACGGCGGCTCGGGCAAGCAGGCCCGCGCGGTGATTGACGGGCAGGAGGCTGACATCGTCACGCTGGCCCTCGCGTACGACATCGA
>DASZPK010000161.1:0-16449 GCA_035550335.1 Chthoniobacteraceae bacterium
TAGACATTTCCCTGCGCGTCCACGGCCGCGCCGTCGATATCCTCGAACCCCCCGATGCATTTCTCCACCTTCGCGCCGGGCGCGAGTTCGGGGCCCGCCATGGCCGCGCGTTTTCCCGGCGCATTGCCGGAGATGGTGAGCGTAGCGATTTCGCGCGAGCGGTATTCGATGTCGTGCGTCTGATCGAACACCGTATTGTCATACGTTGTTTTACCGGGGCTGTAGGCGTGCAGGCCGTGAAAAACGATGTTGCTCGAGTTGCTCACCTTCACGCCATACGGAAACGGGTAGTCCGTGGTCACGCGGTAAAGATAGACGTTCGCGAAGGTGAGGTTTTCGCAATCCTGGATGTCGTATGGCAGGCAGCGCGGGCTTTCGCCCCGCTCCTCCTCGGTCTGCATCGCGTAGAATCTCCAGTTCGCGACGTTGTGGATTTTCACCTCGTTGCGCACGTGGTGCTCGATGGAAATGCAATACATCTGCCCGGGCGTCTTCGTGTCGGAGACATACACGCCCGCCTGCGCGAAGGTGTCGGGCGTCCAGATGTCCTTGAACGTCCCGCCCCCGCCGTCCGTGATCCAGAGGCTGTACCATTGCGAATCCCAGCGGCGCTTGGGATTCGGGTCGCCTGTATGATTATCGTTATACACCGGCACGCGCGAGCCATCGGCTGCGAATGTGCCGTGCCCGCCGAGGAAACGGACATCGTTCACCAGCGAATCCGCGCCCGCCATCCACTTCAAGCCGATGGCGGAGGGATTCGCCCCCGCGTCGATCCCGATTCCGGTGATAATGCAGGTCCCGCCCTTCGGCGCGAGCAGCAGCGGCTTTGGCGCGGCCGCATCTTGAAAACCGGGTGTGCCATCGGGCAAATCAAACTGCGTCGTGATCGGGTTCAGCCCGATGAGTACCGTGTCCGGCTTGAGCGTGATCGTGTCGCTCAAAATATAACGCCCGCTCGGAACATAGATCGCCTTGTGCGCATCGATAGCCGCTTGGATCGCCTTCGTGTCATCGGTAGTCCCGTCGCCCTTCGCACCGAGGTCATGAATGTTGACCCACGTATCGCCCGGCGGCAATTTCGCGGGGCGCGGCCCGATTGCGGGTCCGGGCGCATCTTCGCCGTTATCGAACCATTCCTCCGGCTTGTC
Organism: Chthoniobacteraceae bacterium; assembly: GCA_035550335.1. Classification (GTDB taxonomy): domain Bacteria; phylum Verrucomicrobiota; class Verrucomicrobiia; order Chthoniobacterales; family Chthoniobacteraceae; genus DASZPK01. The sequence goes on from DASZPK010000161.1 coordinate 1,152, forward strand.
GCCAGTGATCCGGGGCTCACTGCCATCAGCAATCTGCAAGCCATGGCAAAACGAGGTGACGTAAGTGATACCGAAAGAAGTATCGCCGAGGCTGATTTTCTTCCCGCTGTCTCGAAACTGGGCAAGGGTTGGGACATTCGAGCAGCCTACGCTATTCAGGCTCGTCTGGGATTTTGCATTGTTCTCCTGGCCGATCACGAGCGCGGGCCCGGAAATATCCTCCAGCCGCGAATCCGTCATCCAAATGATGTCCGAGCGGTCCGGCTGCACCACGATTGCGCTCGGCATCTTTTTGAATTCGTCGCGCACCAACGTCAGTCCCGCCTCCCAGCTCGTGATGCCCGCCTTCCGCTGCCCCTCGAAGCTGCAATCGATGATCAAGAACGGCCAGCTCGGCGCGGTCTTCCCGGTGATGATGCCGTAGTCGCCCCCGTAAAAATGGCAGTCCTCGATCTCGTTGCCCCCCTCCTCCATGCCAGCCTTGCCGGAGCCAATCCGGAAATCGGCGTGCGAGATGTAACAATGTTGTGCAATGTGAAACCGCACGCCGATGGCCGCAGGGTTCCCATCGCCGATCTCGATGTCGATGTTGCTCAGCGCGGAGTAGAACGTCCCCGGGTTCGCGTCGCGGATCGCGCCGCCCTCCTTCGGCTTGCCCGAAACGAAATGCAGCATGTAATTTCCCGACCCCGGCGCATCGGGCTTGTAAGGATTCGCCTCCTGGTATCCCGGCGTGTTCGGCGCGAGCACGAACTTCGGCCGCTCCTTTCCGTAGCCGATGAGCCGCACGCCCTCCCACACATACACTGTTTTACTCAACACATACGCTCCCTCCGGCACAAACACGATCCCCTGGTGCGTGGTGTCCGCCACCTTGTCGATGGCCGCCTGGAGCGCCGCCGTGTCGTCCCCCTTCCCGTCCGCATGCACGGGAAAATTATCCGGCGTAAGATAAACCGCCTTGGGGTCATCGAGTTTGGTGGTGTAAAACGAATCGGCGTTCAGCGAATGGACCGCCGCAAAAAAAGCGACACAAAGGATGGGGAGACGCATGACGCGATTTAAGCCCCAGCCCCCTCGTTCCGCAACTCTATTGCGGAACGCGCTTGTCCGCGCAACTCCATTGCGCCCACACGACGCCCTTCTACCGCCAAGGATCGCACTTCAACACCGGAATCGCACCCGGCAGCCATTCATGCGCCGACGAATACGTCCAATGCTCCGGCGACGCAACAAGCCGCCGCTTCACGGGGTTGTTGTGCACATATTCGAGCTTTTGCAGCATCATCTCGTCCGTGACGATTGCCTGCGGATGCACGCCCTCCTGCCATACTTGATGCTCGCTCGCGGCCTTCCTATGGGCGGGACGATAGTATGCGAGTTGATTCAGCAACCAGTCGCGTTTTTCGGAGCGGATTTGATCGAGCAACGCACGCGATGTAAAACGTTTCAAATCGCGGATCGTGTCGGCGAGTTCCGGGCCTGATACGATGGCGTGGAAGTGATTGTCCAGGATCACCCAACCGTGAATGCGGAGACTCTTTTCCTTGCGGCAGTATTTGAGCGATTGAATCAGGATGTCGCAGCAAGCGGATGTCGTAAAAACAGGGAGCCACTCAACAATCGTTGAGGTAATGAAATGGGCGGCGTGTGGATCGTTAAAGCGATACCGGCTGCGCATGCGGGCGCAGTGTGGCGCAATGGAGTTGCGCAGACAAGTGCGTTCCGCAATGGAGTTGCGGAACGAGGAGCGCAATTGTAAGCGCAGCGCTTCTTCAAATTCCTTTCTCCCGCACCATTACCCGCTCCGGGTGCGAAAAAAGCTTGAAACCCAATCCCTCGTACACCCGGTGCGCATCCACCGTGTGCAGGTAAAATTTGTCCGTGTCCGCCACCAGCGGGTGCTCGATCAGCCGCTTCACCATTTCCTTAGCGATGCCGCGCCCACGGCACGCCTCATCCACGAAAACATCCGCTATATAAGCGAAACGCGTCGTGTCCGACACACAGCGCGCCACGCCCACCTGCCGACCGTCTTCAAACGCTCCGATGCACAGCGCCGATGCGCGGAAACCTTTCTCCACGCGCTCGCGGCTGATTCCCGGCGACCAGTACGTCCCCGACAGCCAGCGTCGGATCGCGTCAAAATCGAACTCCGACAGCTCAAACGAATACGATCTCAGGACACGTGACATGCGCCTTTTTATGCCCGCATTCCCGCACAAGTCGAACGCGAAAAAAGCCTGTGTAGCGACAAACGCCACAAACCCGCCCCGACTCGGGATTTACGAGCTAAAAACCGCTGTTTTTCACCCCCTTTCACCTTGACACTCCCACATTAGAAATTCACTCTGTGCGGGTGCAAAAAATCAGCCACGCTTATTGTGTCGTTTTTGCGGGAGCATTAGGGGCCATTTTCATGGCATCCCCTGCTTCCGCCCAGAACCTTGGCGGCAACAACGCCGCCGAAGCCGCCCGCCAGACCACCCAGCAAACCGATTCGGCCTTCCAGCCGCAATCGCTCCCGCTCGGCGTCAATGCGGGCAGCCTCGCGCAACCCACCCCCGGCAACCTCGATCTCGGCATCCAGGAAATCCTCAAGCGCAAGGAGGTGGAGCAACCGTTCCGCTTCTTCCTGGACGTGGCCGGCTTTTACACGAACAACGTCGCGCTCGTCCCGGCAGGCAAGCAGGGCGATTCCTATCTCTTCACCGACATCGGTTTCACCTACGACCAGAAGCTGAACGACGAGTGGAGCGTGGAGAGCACGATCCGCCAGGGCTTTTTCCAATACGAGCATTTTACAACGTTTGACTTCCAGGATTTCAACCTCGGCGGCGGCCTCACCTACCAGTCCAAGAAGCTCTGGAACACCGCTTTCTTTGCGCGCTACAATTTCGAGCGCTTCACCAAGGGCGACCTGAGCGAGGATTTCTTCCGCAACAACACGGTCACCGTCGGCGCCCAGAAGACGTTCTTTTTCAACCAGTACCAATACGCCTACGTCGGCTATTCGAGCGTATTCGGCTGGGCCACGCCGAGTAACTCGCAGCGCGACGAGCACGGCTTCTTTGCCGGCGTCCATTACAACTTCGACAAAAAGTTTTACGCCGAGGTCTACGACCGCGTGGCCTGCTTCAATTACAGCGTCGGCCGCACCGACCTGAATGAAACCGTGGTCGCCACACTCGCTTATGTTTTCAACGACTACGCGCGCGTCACCGCCTCCTTCACCTACGTCACTGACCGGTCCAACCATTCCGCATTCGATTACGGCGCGCTGACCACCGGCGGCGGCCTCGCCCTCCAACTTCGGTTCTAAAGTTTCTCCAACACATTTGGTTCCAAAACGCTGTAACACGATGTAATACTATGAAACGATCACAGAAGCTCCTCGTTACACTCGCCGCCACGCTCGGGCTGGCCCTTGCTGCCCCAATGGCGCACGCCGACACCACGCTCACCTCGGCCCAGATCACCCAGATCATCAAGGAAGTGAAGACCATCGACCCGGGCAAGGGGCCGCGCGATGCCGTCATCAAGGAGACCCTCCAGGGCGAGCAGGCCCTCCGCACCGGCGTGGAATCGCGCGCCGAGCTTCTTTTCAACGACCACACCATCACCCGCCTCGGCGCGAACACCCATTTCAGCTTCAAGGAAGGCACGCGCAACATGTCGCTCGACAGCGGCGTGATGCTCCTCCAGGTGCCCAAGGGCGCCGGCGGCGCGAAGATCGAAACCGCGGCCGTCACTGCGGCCGTCACAGGCACCACCATCATGGTCGAGGCCGGGAAAAATTACACCAAGCTCATCGTGCTCGAGGGCGAGTGCTGCCTCTGGCCCAAGAACGACAAGGACAAAAACGCGGTCTTCAAGTTCAAGCACAAGACCTGCGCCGAGGCCGGCCAGGAGATCATCCTCCGCAACGGCGCGAAGGAAATCCCCGACCCGGTCTATGTAAACCTGAAGGTGCTTGAGGGCACCTCTCTCCTCATCACCGGCGATTGGAACGCGCCGCTGAATCCCACCAATATCAACACAGCGGCCAATAACCAGGGTCCCGGCAATTACGTCCCCACCAACCTCGCCATCATCGGCGCGGGCACGGACGTGACGGTGATCCAGGGCCAGGAGCCGCCCCCCGGTGGCAATCCGCCTCCTGGCGGCACTCCTCCCGGCACTCCTCCCGGCAAATACGGCCCTCTCGGCCTGATCCCGAATTCCAGCAACTACACCATCGGCGGCGGCAGCACGCTCAACACCGACCCGAAGATCATCAACAGCGGCAATACCGCCTACGGGCGCATCTATCGCGGCGCCATCCTCGACGGCCCGCCCGTCCCGTATCTCTTCGGCGCCGGCACCAGCGTGAGCTTCCCCGATTTGCATGTGGACAACCAATTCCCGGCCTATGGCGTCGCCGCGTTCAAATTCAGCAGCCTCAACATGCAGAACGCCCCCATGATCCAGAAAAGCGGCAACTCGGCCAATAATATCGCGTTCGTATCCGAGGGGTCCATCACCATGGATAATGCGAACCCCACCACGTTCGATTTCCAGCAGCTCGAAGAGCTCAGCCTGTTCACCAACGGTGGCGATATCACCGTAGGCGCAAATGTCACCATCACCAACCTCGATAAATTTCACCTCTACAGCTACGGCTCGGGCAACAACATCGAAATCGATGGAACGGTGAACCTGAGCGACAGCTATTACGCCACCACGCAGGGCGACTACACACAGAATGGCGATATCAGCGCAAACAACGCTGGCGTGTTTGCTGGCAACTCAATCACCGTGAATGGCAGCATCACGACGAATGATGAAATCGACCTCGAAACGCAGGGCAGTTTCGGCGGCGAAGGTTTCCTCAGCGCTCCGTTCGTCAACCTTTCCAGCGGCGGGCAGATGACGCTGAACGAGTTCATCACCGAGGGCCCCAACTTTGACACGGTCAACGGTGTGCAGCTCGACATGAACGCTCTCGAGACCCTGAACATCACCGGCAAAGGCATTTCCCTGCCCAACGGCTTCACCGGCGAATCGTTCTCCGACGGGCAGGATGAAAACCCGCCCACAGTCGACTTGACCCTTACTTCGCTGGACGACGGCGACACTGGCTCCGGCACCATCGAATTCGGGGGCTCGACCTCCGTGGACAGCCTCACCGCAACGGCCGATAGCGACATCACCGTTGATTCCGAGGCCTTCATCGGCACCAATTACGACCTCAACCTGACCTCGAACAACGGCAACATCTTCGTCTATGGCGAGCTGGATGCGGGCGGCGCGCTCAACCTCAACGCTTGGAACAATATCACGATCGACGCCTCGGCCAGCCTGATCGGCAACTACGGCACACAAATTACTTCCTACGATGGCGACGTGGACATCGAGGGCTCGGTAAACGACAACGACTCCGTGACCGTGAACGCCGCCGGCAACATCACCACCGGCAGCGCCTCCACCGTGACAGTCAATGACAATGACGAAGGCGACAACACTCTCTCGTTCACCTCGACCGGAGGCAGCACCACAGTGACACTCGATGGCGACCTCAGCGGCGGCACGATCACCGTCACCGGTGCGAACGTCCACACCAAGGCTACGCTCGAGGTTGATGGCCTGTATGGAAGCAACGAAATCGACATTTATTCTCCCGGCAACATCATGCTCGACGGCTACATACAGACTCCCACGCTCAACGTCAACGCAGACCCCACCGCCTACGACATCCTCAGCAATGTCATCCCGACCAACACCAACGCCGCCACGGCGATCGTGACCATCCCTTCCACCTCGACCATCTACGCGGATAACGTCACGATCAATGCGAGCATTGTTGACCTCGAAACCCTCATCACTTCGGATGAAGAGGATTTCACCAACGAGGTGACCATCAACACGAGCAACGGCATCACCCCGCTCGTGAACAATGACGGCGACACCTCGCTCCAGGATTTCTACAGCCTCAGCGGCAACGGCGCGATCGACGCGGGCACCATCCAGATCACCTCGCGCGGCGACATCATCCTCGACGAAAATGATTCCGGCCCCACCGTGAACAACGTGGCTGTGGATTTCTACGGCAATTTGAACGAACTCGACCTCTCCGGCGCGACCATCGAAGTCCCGAGCAGCTACAGCGCCGGCACGATCCTCAACCTGACTGCAAACAATGGCGATATTACCATCGGCAGCCTGGGCACGGCTGCGAACATCAACCTCGGCACGGGCAACAGCAGCGAATTCTCGGCGATTGCCACGGGCAATATCTATCTCGGGGGGGATACCACGATCACTGCAGACACGGTCACTCTCCAGGCGAACCAAGTCACCACGGACATCGTCGATCCCACGATTGTCTCGGGTAATGTCACTGTGACAACCAATGGCGCGGATGTCCACCTCACCCAGGATTCGGACACCGCGAGCACTTTCTACCTTGACGAATTCAGCTTGGGTGAAGGCAATCCGGTCGTGGGGGATCTCACGCTCGACACGAGCAGCACCACCGACCCGGTCATCTCCATTTCCGGCAATGCGCTGCAAGTCGGCAACATCGACGCATCGTCGTTTGATTCCTTCAGCATCACTCTCAATTCGCTTAACGACATCAATGCCGCAAGCAGCGGGACCATCACCGCCGCCACATCGGTCGCCCTGCAAGTAGGGGTCGCGGCGACGCTGGCGGGCGACGGCGAATCAAACATCGCCTATAATGGCGGCCAGCTTACCATTGACACTACTTACCTCAACAATTTCTCGGTCACGGCAGCGTCCGTCGATGTGGAAGAAGGTTTTCCGACCCTTGAAAATGCCTCCGTGACCCTGGCCGCGACCGGCACGGGCGGCATCACGTTGAATTCCGCGGTCGATGCTCCAAATGGAAGCGTCACGCTCAACGCGCCGTACGGCGATGTCACGCTTTCTGCTCCGCTGACCGCAGGGGGCGACGTAATGGTTACCGGAAGCCGCATCGACCAATACGAAGGCGGCCCGATCACCTCAAGCGGCAGCGTCATGCTGATCGCGACCGCGGGCCACGTGAATCTAAATGACTCCGTATCGGGATCAAACGGCATCACGATCTCGGCAGCCACCTATATCGGTGAGGGAAGCGGTACCAGTGAGGGAAGCAATGTGGCTCTGACGACGGGATCGGGCGGCGCGCTGATCCTCACGGCGAACAATGGCGACATTGACATTTACGGCCCCCTTTCCATCGGTGGCGCGTTTTCGGGCACGGCGGCTGGGAGCATTAATTTTGGCACCGCCGACCCGGACATCGGCGGGGACATGAACCTGACCGCCGGGAATGCCATCGACTTTGAAAACAATCTCACAATCAACGGCAACCTGACGCTGACCGCAGGAAGCTATATCCATACCCAAGTTAGCTCGACTATTTTCGGCGCAACCAGCGTGACGTTGACGCTGACTGACAGCCCCGCCGTAATAACTGTGGTCTCCGGCGACGCACCCACGCTTTACTTCGGCGTGCCGACAGCGCTGGAGCAGGAGGGATACGGCCCGATCGCGATCGACCTCACGAACGTAATTGAAGATTCCTCGACAATTAACGCCACAGCCACCTCGCTCACTTTCGACGGCGGGTTCGACGAGGATGCGGTCAGCCTCAATCTCACGGCATCCAACGGCACGCTGACATTCAAGAATGAGACGGATGCGGCCGTCAATGTGTTCTCCCTCACGGCTAATTCCACGAGCGGGGATATCGATTTCCAGGAACCGGTAACCGCGTCGACCTCTATCACTGGCACGGCGAGCGGCGGAAACATCAACGTCAGCGCGCCCTTGGTTGCGCCCAACATCGACCTTGAGGCGGATGGCGGCACGCTCGCGATTAACTCGAGCGGCTCGGCCAGTTCCAGCTTCTACGGGTACGGAAGCACCACCGTCACCGGCACCGGCTCGGTCACTTCGCCGAGCCTCGACTTGGAAACGAGCGGCTCGGCCACGCTCCTGCAAACCAATGGCTCCACTTTCACCTACAATGGCATGCTAACGCTCAACGCAGTCGGTGAGGAACCCCAGTTGACCCTCGCCGCATCCCCCCTCGTGTTGAGCGGCGACATCTCGTTCGAAGGGAGCTTGAATATCTACGGCGGCCTGAACACGCAGGGACATGCCATCGAGGCGGATTTCCTGTACCTGGCTGATGTCCAGACGGTCACCGGTTCGGGGGGCAACGCCTCGGGCATCAACGCGCAAGGCTTCTTTGACACAACATTGGTTAACGTCAGGCTCAACGGCACCGGCTCAGGCAGTGGCGGCACGATCATCGCGTCGGGTTCCGGTACTGAGGGCAGCTATCTGACCGTGGATGACACGGTAAGCGCGAACGGCGGCAATTCGGGCGGCAACGGCGGCTCAATCACGCTCACCTCCGGGGACAGCAACCTCAACGCGGGAGATGGCGCGATTGTCGAAGCAAACGGCGGCAATGGCACGTCGGGCGGCGGCGGCGGATCGATTACTCTCACGGCGAACAACGGCTCCATCGCCAGCCTCTCGATCAGCGCGAACGGCGGCAACTCCACGGGCACAGGGCCGGGCGGAAGCGGCGGGGCGGTCTCTCTCAACGCCAGCAGCATCGACATGGAAGGAAGCATCACCGCAAACGGCGGCGACGCGAACGCCAGCAGCGGCGCTGCGGGCGGCAACGGCGGGACGGTTGCCATCGATTCCGACGGCGACCTCACTGTGGGCGGGAACGGCATCAGCGCAACGTCGGGCGTCAACGGCAACAGCAAATTCACGGGCGGCGCGGGCGGCACGGTGAATCTCACAGCGCAGGGCGAGGTGAGCGTGTACGCGGCCATTGCGGTCTCCTCGAGCGACCTCTACGCGAACCGCGTGAGCGCGAGCGGCGGAAATATCAAGATTACGAGCCACGCTACCAGCGGGGTGGCGATCAATATTGCCAACTCCGGCCAGCTCGCCTCGCTGCTCAACCAGGCGGCAGCCGGTCCCGGCGGCAAGATCACGTTCCTCGCGGATAGCGGCGGGAGCATCCAGGTTTCCGGCAGCGTGCGCGCGGACAACGGCACGATCAACATCCAGAACACGGTCGGCTCCGGCACGGCCGTTTCGATCAATGGCGGCGCGACACTTTCTGCGGACGTGGTCAAGGTGGGCGTGCTTAGCTCCAACGGCACGCTCGTCGTCGGCGGCGGCTCGACCCCGGCCTCGATCAATGGCGACTCGGTCATCGAATTGTATGCCGCTGGCTCGAACGGCAGCGTGATCTTCGCCGGCCCGACGGTCCTCACCGGCGCCGGGCTCAAGACCATCGCAGGCAACACGGTGACCATCAACAACGGGGTGACCGTGTATGTCGGCGGGGGTGCGGCGACTGTTTATACAAGCAACCCGAATTACTCCGGCAACGGTGGCAACGGCTTGACCAACGGGCAGTTCATCGGACCCGGGGCCGGGGCAACGACCACGAAGCCGTTTGGCTCGCGCCCGGCATTCTGATTCGATACCGCCGGCCTGCGCCGATACCGCCAGAACGCCGTTTGCGCGCGTATAACATTTGTATTCCACGCGGTAACGCCCGCGTGGGAACGTTTGCAATTTTCGCCCGATCTATTTGTAATAACCCAGCAGCAGCATGACGACCGCGAACAAAATCACCATCGCACGCATCCTCATGATCCCGGTTTTCGTGATGATGGTGGTCTATTACGGGAAGAGCGTGCAGCGCGGCCACCCGCACGAATGGGAACGGGGCCTTGCGATCCTGGTCTTCCTGCTCGCCTCGGCCAGCGACGGCATCGACGGCTACATCGCCCGGCATTACAACCAGAAAAGCCACCTCGGCGAGGTGCTCGACCCGATTGCGGACAAGGGGCTGCTGCTTTCGGCGATCATCACGCTCAGCTTCAGCAATTGGAGGGACGAATTCCCCGTCTGGTTCCCCGTGCTCGTAATCACTCGGGACGTGGTGATTCTGACCGGCGCGGTGGTGTTGCATTATTTCCTGGGGCGCGTGGTCGTAAAACCAAGCTGGACGGGAAAGGCTGCGACCGCTACGCAGATGCTGGCCATCTCGTGCTACTTGTTGCAAATGGACTTTTTCAAAACCACCATCACGATCGGAGACTCCATTATTCCCATTGATTTTCTTTACATCCCGGTCGTGCTGGCCGGTTTCTTCACCCTGATTTCCGGCATCGGTTACGTCATGGGCGGAATTGTGCAACTTCAGGCGGGAGGCCACGGCAATGCCAGGCCTTAGATCGGTGGCCATCGTCGGCAGGCCGAATGTCGGCAAGTCCGCCCTGTTCAACCGGCTCGCGGGAAAGAAGATTTCCATCGTGCACGACCAGCCGGGTGTCACGCGCGACCGCATCGCCTCGGTGTGCAAGCTGGGCGCGGCGCCGTTCGAGATCATCGACACCGGCGGCATCGGCGCGCAAGTCGATGCGAATTTCACGGAGCAGGTACACGCCGAGGTGGAGATCGCGCTTGCGGCCAGCGGCCTGCTGCTTTTCGTCGTGGACGGGAAGGATGGGATCACGCCCGTGGACCAGGAATTGGCGCGGCGGCTGCGCCGCATCGACAAGCCGCTCATCCTCGTGGTCAACAAAATCGACCACGAAAAACATGGCAACGCGCCCGTGGAATTCTCGCGGCTCGGTTTCACGCCGCTTGTGGCCGTGAGCGCCGAGCATGGGCGCGGCATCGGCGAACTGGTCGCCGAGATTGAAAAAAAACTCCCGCCCGCGGACGCTTCCCTCACTCCGGCTTCCCCCCTCCGCCCTGTCAAAATCGCCATCGTCGGCCGCCCGAACGTCGGCAAATCCTCCCTCACCAACGCGATCCTCCACGACGACCGCACGCTCGTGAGCCCGATCAGCGGCACCACGCGGGACGCCATCGACATTCCTTACGAGCGGCACGGGAACCATTACGTGCTCATCGATACCGCCGGCATCCGCCCGCGCGGGAAGGTCGATAATTCCGTGGAGGTTTTCAGCGTGATGCGGAGCGAATCGAGCATCAAGCGAGCCGACCTCTGCTGCCTCGTGATCGACGCGACCGCGGGCGTGACCGCGCAGGACAAAAAAATCGCCGGGCTCATCCAGCAGGCAAACCGCCCGTGCGTGGTCGCGATCAACAAGTGGGACCTCATCCGCGACAAGACCGACAACAAGGAGGACCTCAAGGCGGTGCTCCAGGAAATGCGGGATGAACTCTTTTTCCTCAATTACGCCCCCACCCTGCTCGTCTCGGCGAAGACCGGCGCGGAACTGACGCGTCTATTCAAGACCATCGAGCGCGTGCGCTCGGAATCGGAGGCGCGCATCGGCACCGGCGTGCTGAATCGTTTGTTTAACACCCTGTTAACTGAACACCCCCCCGCCCTGCACGGAAGCCGGCGGTTGAAAGTCCTTTTCGCCACGCAGCCCGACCGCGACGCGACGGACATCATTCCCATCCCCGAGATCGTTCTTTTCGTGAACGACGAGAAGCTGCTCGACCAAAGCTACCGGCGCTACATCGAATCGCGCATCCGCGAAAAAGCGCCCTACACGGGTTTACCGCTGCAATTCCGCCTGCGCGCCCGCGAAAAACGGGGCGACGGGACCGGCGCCCAAGGAGTGTCGCGAAAATCCAAGGCGCATCACAAAAAATAGCGTCGCAGGGGAACTTTGTAGAGTCCGCTGTCCCCAGCGGAGGCGTTGGACATGGCTGGGAATTGCCGTTGCGGCGCGCAACTCCTGCGCTGGGACAGCGCACGCTACAGTATTCGACAGACGGAGATTTTTTATGGGATCCCTCAGCCGCGTTCGTTAAAAATTTTCCTTGCAATCGCGACTTTGTAGTGCAAAGTATTGCCCATGCCCACCCGTTCCGAAGCCGAGGACAACCTGCGCGTGATTCGCTCGCTCATGGAGCGAGCCACCATTTACCGCGCCGTATCGGCCCCGGTGGCCCTGGCGGGCGGAATTTTCGCCCTGCTCGGCTGCGGCTTCATTGCCATGGAGGCCAGGGCCTCCAGTTCCGACCGGGAGTCGAGCGTTCTCTTCCTGGCCACGTGGCTGGTGGTGCTTTTCATCACTGGATGCGCCAACACATTCTTTCTCATCCGCGACGCCAAGCAGCGGGACGAAGCGATCCTCTCCGAGCGGGTGCGTGCTGCGTTGCGGGCGCTCATTCCCGGTTTCCTGACCGCGGGGGTGCTATCCTTCCTGCTGGCCGATTGCTCGTTCGCGCTACCGATCGTCTGGATGATCCTTTACGGCATCAGCCTGCTTGGCACGCAGCATTTTGCGCCACGGTCGCTCATCCTGCTGGGCTGGGCGTTCCTGCTCACCGGACTCGGGTTCACCATTTTCTTTTTCAGCGAGGGCAGCTTGCAGAACGCGCATTACTCACCGCCTTATTACATGCCAAACCTTGCGATGGGCGCGACCTTCGGGCTGTTCCATCTTGTCTATGCGGCCTGCACGTGGCCGCGGAAATCCAGCAACACGGCGCCCGGCGTTGAGCCATGAAACGATGTTTGACTTTGATAAACTCGACAAGATCATCCACGAGAAAGGACGGCTCGGAATCATGACGCTGCTCGCCTCGCGCACCAGTTGGACGTTCCAGGACCTGAAGGCGGAGCTCAAGATGAGCGACGGCAACCTGATCACGCACCTGCGCACGCTGCACGACAACGGCTACCTCTCCGTGACCAAGGAAATCCTCGACCGCCCCCAGACGAGCTATGCGCTGACCACAAAGGGACGCAAATCGTTCAGCGAGTACTTGGCCGTGCTGGAGCAGATCGTGAAAACCGGCCGCCAATGACTTTTTTATGCATTATTACTTTGTGATACAAAGCTTGATTGAAACCACCCTATGAAAATCATCCTCGCAGACCAATACGGAATGTGTTTCGGGGTGCGCGACGCCATCGCCGAAGCCGAACAGCGCGCACAGCACGGCCCGCTCACCATCCTCGGCGAACTCGTGCACAACCCTGTCGTTCGCGAACGTTTCGCGGAACAAGGCGTGCGGCAGGGATCGCTCGACGATTTCACGACTGCCACGCCGCAGGTGATGATCACCGCCCATGGCACCTCCGACCGCAAACGCGCGGAGTGGCGCACCGCGGGATTCGGCGTGGCGGACGGCACCTGCCCGCTGGTGAAGCACGCGCACAGCCAACTGCGCCTGCTCGTGGAGCTCGGTTACCAACCGGTGGTGATCGGCATGCCCGGACACGTAGAGGTGGAAGGCCTCATCGGCGATTTCCCAAACGCGTTCGTGGTTGAAAGCGAAAGCGACATTGCGCGGCTGCCGCAGGGCCAGCGCTTCGGCATTATCTCGCAAACCACGCAACCCATCGAACGTGTGCAGTCCCTCGTGGAGGCGATCCGGCGTGAACGGCAAGCGAGTGAGGTCCGTTTCATCGACACCGTGTGCCAGCCCACGAAAAGCCGGCAGGCCGCGCTCCGGAAACTCATCGCCGAATGCGACACCATCGTGGTGGTTGGCGGCTACAACAGCAACAATACGCTCCAACTCGTGGCAGCGGCGAGCGTGGCCGGCCGGCACGTGCTGCACATCGAGCGCCCGGACGAGTTGCGCCCGGGTTGGTTCCACGAGGCAAAGGTGGTCGGCATTACCGCAGGCACTTCCACCCTCAAGGAAACTGTCGCCGCAGTGCACGAGCGGCTGAAACAAATCGCCTCGGTTTTCTGCTGAAACTCATATGAATACCAACGTCATCGATCCCGAAACGCCGTTCCGCACGAAACTCCGCCATCGCTGGATGCCGCGGGAAATGGTGACGCCGCCGTTTCTCGACCATGCGGCACCCGCCCCGCCGGTAAAGCCGCGCACGGCACTGCTCATCAACCCGTTCTACCCGAAGGACGCGCACGCGAGCTTTGGCAAACATGTGTTAACGCCCTCGCTTGCGCTGACGAGTTTCGCCGGCACGACGCCGGAGCATTGGAGCGTGGAATACTGGGATGAAAACCTGCTCCATGGGCGGCCGCCCTTTGACCCGCTGCCGGAGGTGGTGGCGATCACCGTGCACCTGACTTTTGCCCGGCGCGCATACGAACTCGCGCGCTGGTACCGCTCCCGGGGGAGCAAGGTGGTCATGGGGGGGCTGCACGTCCTGTCGTGCCCGGAGGAATGCGCGCCGCATGCGGACGCGCTCGCCATTGGCGACGGCGTGCAGCTCTGGCCGCGCATCCTGGCGGATATCGAGAGGGGCGCGTTGCAGCCCGTTTACCGGGCGATGTACGAAAACGAGTATTACACCGACCCTGCGCCGCGCCGTTCGTTGCTGCCGCGACGGAGCTTTCTCACGACCACGAGCCTCATCGCGACGCGCGGGTGCCACAACCGCTGCGGATTTTGTTACCTCTCGACGGAGGGCCTGCGCATGCCGTACCGCGTGCGCGACGTGGGACAGATTGTGTCCGAATTCGCGGGCAACGGGCTGCCTTACGCAGTCTTCATCGATAACAACCTCGGCTCGCGCCCGGAATACCTGCGCGCGCTCTGCCGGGGAATGCGCCCTCTCGAAAAAATCTGGAGCGCGGCGGTGACGCTCGACGTGACGGACGATCCGTCGCTGATCCGCGAGATGGCGCTGGCGGGTTGCACCGGGGTGTTCATTGGGTTTGAGAGCCTATCGGACTCGAACCTCGCCAGCGCCCGCAAGCGCACGCCACGCACGGATGATTATTCCCGCCGCGTGCGCATCCTGCACGACCATGGCATCCAGGTGAACGGGAGTTTCGTGCTCGGGTTCGACGGCGACCGGCGCGATGTGTTTGCGACGACTGCCGAGTGGATCGAGGAAAACCGGCTGGAATGCGCGACCTTCCATATTCTCACGCCGTATCCCGGCACTCCGTTGTTTAAACAAATGGAGAGCGAAGGGCGGCTGTTGCACAAGAACTGGACGCTCTACGACACGGGTCACGTGGTTTTCCGCCCCAAACTGATGAGCGTGGAGGACCTCGAGCAAGGATACGGCTGGATTTACCAACGCTTGTTTTCGCATGCTTCCATCTGGCGCCGGCGGCCGGCGGATCTGCGCGCGGTGGCGCCGTACCTCGCAATGTCGTATCTCTACAAGCGCTCGAACCGCTTCTGGCACCTGCTCATCAAGCACGACCTTGTCCACGCCGTGTGGCACCCGCTCGTGGAATGGACGCGCAGGCGGCACCTGAAATTCCGCGCCCGGCTGGGAACGGAAGCCAAAACCGAAATTCCCGCGGCGGCAACACCCGGCTCGGTGGTCTCGGCGGGG